>JAUSLX010000150.1 GCA_030645775.1 Gallionella sp.
CATGGCGAGTTTCATCATCAGGGGTGGCATCATTGCCATGCCCATTAGTATGTCAATAATGTTTGTTATTGACCTCGTTATTGTCAACAAGACTGCGTATTTCGTGAGGGTGCAGTAACTTGTTTCGGCTTATGTCATCAGCAAAAGCATGGCAGGCGGCCATCTGTTTCCATGTATTCTGGAAATTGGAATAGTCAAATGCTGCCGACCATGCCTGAGCGCGAATCATTGAGCGGAGAAATGGAACCGGGTCATCATTCCTGGACAGCGCTTTGAGGGGGAGTAAGTAGTCCTCGCGGTATGACGTCGGGATAATGATGCGACAGGCGGATGCCTGAGTCAGATAGGCATTCATGACTAGTCTGGCAGTTCGGCCATTACCATCCTCAAACGGGTGCACCTCGGTTACAACGAACATTGCCATCAATGCTCGGGAAAATGGGTCTTCCAGCAGCGCAACACGTTTGAATCCTTCACGCAGGGTGCCTTGCACCAGTTCTGGATGAACGAACAAGGTAGCGCCAGCCTGATTAAGTTTTTCTTTCCACTGTCCGGGGTTTTTCTCGGGACGACTGGACAGTACCATGTAGTTAGTGCGTTTCAGCCAATCCAGGAATTCATCCTCGTCGCCCGGCGGGGTTGATCGGAAAGGTTGTCGGGTGATGGCTTGATAAGTGCCGAGCACGTCATGCGAGTCCTCGGGACGCTTCTCGATCATCTTGCCCTCAAAAATAATCTCGCTGGCTTCCTCTACAGTGAAGGTCGTGCCCTCAATGTAATTGGAGAAGTAGGATTCAAAAAATGCAAAGTTGATGCTGCTCAACCCCGCTGTTGTTGGATCGGATAAATGCGAAAACGACTGCCTAAGCGCCGCAAACAGAGTATCAAAAATAACCAGACGATCAGGATCGTATGGTTTTCCTGCTGCACGCGCGAGCGCGTCAACGGCACTTAAACGTCTGGCTTCGCCGGTCTGCATCAACGCCGAGACGATGCCGTTCAGCGTGTTGAATTGGGCATTCATAGCTAATATCTCTGCCAATTGGCGTGCAGTGTCGCGCAGGTCGTTGACCTTGTATTCGCCGCGCAGCGTGCAAAGTCGACTCAGGTGTGATTCCACCCAAGATCGCCCCATAGTCCGTATGGCGGCATCCCGGCCGGTATAAAGATTTTCCAGAAGACGGCGCGCTTCGGACGAAACAAACAGCTTGCCGTAAGGCGTGTCATTCAGTGCCGGCTCCAGCCCCAGGACAGGACCGGGCCCGGGGATTGTGATTAGTGTGAGTCCAGGTAATTCAGTGCGTCGTGCCCGGTTTCCCTGAACCAGAAAAACTCTTCCCTCCGGGTCGGGCTTCCCCTCTTGTGCCGATCGATAGCCGAGAACCGATCCGGGATAGAGATACTCGGCAATTTGCCGCCAGTTTGGCCGCACGATTTGTTCAAGCGGCGTTTCCAGATCGCTGGTGTAAATACCGCGATGAATTGCGCGTAATTTTCCGGCGCGAGCCAATCTGGAAACGCGTTGTGCGTTCGCCATATCTTCGGCGGAACTGAAAATTAGCGTTGCGAGTATGTCAATATTCTTGCGCATTAAGGAGCCGATCAAGGATTTTAGTCAACAACAATGCGTTTATTGTTTATTATTGTCAACAAAAAAGCAAACAGCCTCGCCTGATTCAGGTGAAAAGCATGCGGTTCGCCGTGCTTCCCGCTCTCCCGCAAACGCGCGAGCAGGAAAATAATTTACTGCGTGCGTTTATGCTAAAGATTTGCGCTAAATTGCCGCAATTACGCTATAGGGCAGCAATGTCGGGCGCATTACCGTAAAATGAAAACAGTGCGGGCATCCAGCCTCAATATCAGTGCAAGACGACGAAACAGCTAAAAATGAGCCCTAATTTACCAATGGAAATCCCGAGCGAAATCAGCAAGCTGGCCTTCGACTTTGCAGCTGACCCGATTTTCGTCCTGGATATCACAGGTCATTTCATCGAAGTCAACCAGGCTGCCTGCGATCACACCGGATATAGCCGGGAGGAGTTGCTGCAGATGCACCCCGGCGATATCGATGATCCCGCCTCCCGCGCCCTGATTCCCGAACGTTTTGCGCAACTCAAGAGCGAGGGCGTCGCCACCTTCGAGGCGGTGCATATACACCGCAGCGGCCGCCACATCCCGGTCGAGATGCACATCCGCCTGTTCGAACGAGAGGGGAAAATCTACACCCTGAACATCTGCCGCGACATCTCCGAACGCAAACAGAAAGAACTCGAGTATCAAACCATCGTTCAGACCACCACGGACGGCTTCTGGATCGCCAGTACACGGGATGCACGTTTCCTGGATGCCAACGAGGCTTATTGTCGCATGATCGGCTACTCGCGCGACGAACTGCTGTCCATGCATATTTTCGATGTCGAGGCCAATGAATCCACCGAGGAGACTGCTGCGCATATCAGGGCGATCATGGAATCAAAACACGACCTCTTCGAGACGCAACATCGCCACAAGCAGGGTCATCTGGTACAGATCGAGGCGAGCGTCAGTTATTCGGAGACGCGCGGCGGTGTGTTCTTCGTATTTGTGCGGGATATTTCGACTCGCAAACGCTATCAGGAAGAATTGGCGCTGGCCGCATCGGTATTCAACGCCAGCAGTGCGTCCATCCTGATCACCGATGCAGATAACCGCATCGTCAGCGTCAATCCCGCCTTCACCACGATCACAGGCTATGAGCCGGACGAAGTCATTGGCCGCATGCCCAGCCTGCTGAGTTCCGGGAAACAGTCCCAGGCGTTCTATCACACTATGTGGCAAAGCCTGAAACGCGATAAACACTGGCACGGTGAACTGTGGAACCGGCGCAAGGACGGCCAGATGTATGCCGAACAACTGACTGTCAATGTGATCGTCAACAAGGATGGCAGCGTGCATCGTTATGTTGCGATCTTTTCCGACATCACCGAAAAGAAGCAGGCCGAAGATCTGATGTGGCGCCAGGCCAATTACGACACCGTCACCAATCTGCCGAATCGCCGCCTGTTCCTCGACCGTCTGGATCAGGAAATTAAAAAATGCCGGCGCTCCACGCTGTTTCTGGCACTGCTGTTCATCGATCTGGATCGCTTCAAGGAAATCAACGACACTTACGGCCATGACACCGGCGACCAGTTGCTGATCGAAGCAGCACGACGGCTCAATTCCTGCGTACGCAGCAGCGACACCGTGGCGCGCCTCGGCGGAGACGAATTCACCGTCATCCTTGCCGAACTCACCGAAACGACCAAAATCGAGATGGTCGCCGACAATATCCTCGAAATTCTGGAGCAACCCTTTTACATCAACGAGGTCAGCATGCAAATTTCCGGCAGCATCGGCATTGCCCTGTATCCGAGCGATGCAAGCGATGCCAATGAATTAATCACCAAAGCCGACAATGCCATGTACGCTGCCAAAAGGCGGGGGCGGAATTGTTGCTGTTTCTACTCCTGCAACCTGAGAAAGTAAGCAACGCGACTGGCCTGCAGCGAATAAATCCCGGCTGAAAAATACGAACCACGCACCAGCCTGCGGGTGAATGTCCCTGACTGGGCAAGGTGTTGCTTTGAGTTGCGAGGATACAAGCGCTTTAAGGCATCGCCACGACAGCGAACATTACATATAGTTGAACAGCGACAAACCCGTGACTTTGGTAAAGGATTGCTGTGTCGCCTGTAACGTGGCTTGTTGTTGAGTCAGATCGCTGATGGCCTTGTTGTAATCGGTATCCTGCAACTCTGACAACGTCTGCTTGAACTGCAGCCCCAGGTTCTCGCCCGCCACCTGCAAGGCATCGATCTCACCGAGTCGCAGGCCCAATGTAGCGCGAACGTTCAGCACATTGTCCAGCGCATTGTCCAGATTATTCAGCCCCAGCCTCAGGCCATTGGTCAGATTAGCCCCTACCACCGGCGTGTTCAGCGTGGTGATCAAATCCGCTATGGTTTTGAAAACACTCTCGTTGGTGCTGGGCGCGATCGTGTAGCTGTCTCCGTTCGCAGGCGCGCCCTGAATATCGAAGCGCATGCCGTCGAAGGCGATGGATTGCCCGCTGACAAAGGGCTGCGCGGTCATCCCCGCAACCGGCAATCCGGTCGTGGTATTGGTCACGCTGTAACTCGTGGTACCGGCAAGCACGCTGAAACTGACGCTGTAATTATTCCCCGTCAACAGCGCCGGATCGGCCAGCGCACCCGCGCTTATTACCCCGCTACCCGCATTTCCGGCAGCCGATTGTGTGACAAACGTGCCATTGCCGTTCTTGATGCGCATGAACACGTCTGCTCCGCCGTCATTCGCCGACATTTGCCGCCCCGAAGCGACTTGCGCCATACGCTGCCCGTCATCGCCGAAATAGCCCATGCCGGCTGGCGTATCCATAAAAGGCTGTGTCTTGGACTGGAATCCGGAAAACAAATAGTTGCCCACCCCATCCGTACTGTTTGCCAGCCCGATCAGTTCCTGCAGACGCCCGCTCAGATTGGTTGCCAGCGTACTGCGGTCACTGTTGTTGAGCGAACCATTTCCGGCATACACGGTAGCCGTTCTGACATCCTGAATTAACGAAGTCACACTCTGCAGGGTGCTCTCTGCCAGCGACAAGGTATGGCGTGCGGCGCTGCGATTGGAAGTTTGCTGTGTATTGCTGGCATCCGACTGGGCAATATCCAGTGCGCGTGTCGCCGCGATCGGGTCGGTAGCCGCACTCAACAGCCGTTTGCCGCTGGAAATCTGTTGCTGGGTCTGCAACAAGCGTGCCTGCTGCTGGTTTAATGCGGCCACATTGCTGTCGAATATCGTATTGGAACTGATACGCATCTCACACCTACCTTCCTAATGACAACAGCGAATCAAACATGGAATTGGCAATTTCCATCGCCTTGGCCGCCGCCTGATAAGCTTTCTGATAACGCATTAAATTTGCCGCTTCTTCGTCCAGATTCACCCCTGAGACTGACTGCTGTGCGCTGATGGTCTGGTTCAGCATGGTGTCCTGAGCCATGCTCGTCACCGACAATTCACTGCTCTTGGAGCCTATCAGGCCAACCAGCTGACTGTATGCACTCTGCAAGCTGCTCGTTCCATTGATCATCAAATTCTGATTTTGCAATGTAGCCATCAGCAAGGCATTGCGATTATCGCCCGAGGCCCCCGTGTTGGACGCAACGTTAAACACATCGCCCGCAACAGGGGTTCCGGTAATTTTTGTCGTCCAGCCGTTATAGCTTATATCCTGTCCCGACACATAGGCCTGGTCACCCACCACAGCCGGTACTGCGCCGGTCACGGCATAGGTCGTCGGACTGGTAAAGGTAATGCTCAGCGGCGACCGCAAAGCCGCGTCAAGCGGCGGCGCATTCACCGAGCCCGCACTGATTTTCGCCGAGCCTATATTGGCCAGAGCCGCACTGGTGCGCATCGGCGCAGCCGCAGCCAGCTTGGTCGGGTCCGTGGTCAGCAGCGCAATATCTCTTGCCGCGTTGGCCGTGGGACGTATCAGAAAACCATCTCCTGCGGCCATCGCACCAAAATCCAGATTAACGGTAACGCCATCCACCGTGGGCGCGGGTATCAGCGTCGCCCCCAGGTTGGTCACAACATTATCCGACAAGCGCGTCATGGTGTAGTTTGCACCATCAAACCTGAGCTGATAATCACTGGTCGTCAGCGCCGATACGTTGGCAATGGTAGCCGTCACAGAAGCTGTGCCGGTATTATTCACACCATTGTCCACGCGGGGCGCAGCCGAATTTAACAGGCTTCCGCCCAACGCGCCATTCAGATCCTGCCCTGATTGATTCTGCTGGTTGATGCTGGCGGCAAAACCCAATGCTACACGTCCCAACGCATTACGCGCCGGCTCCAGGCTCTGATCACGAAAAGTCAGATAGGCCCCCAGACTACCGCCCTGCAGACTGCTCTGCTGCAGGGAAGTGGTCTTGCCATTATTCAAATAGGCAATATTGACCTTGCTCGGATCAACGGGTGATTGCACCACCTGCAAGGCCATGGCTTTTTCGTCTATCACCAAAGCCTGGCCGTTGCCCACGAACACACTCATCGAGCCATCACTCTGCTGCTGAACCGAAACCTTTATTTCCTTGTTCAGCTGATTGACCAGATGATCGCGCTGATCCAGCAAATCATTGGGCTGCTGCCCCTGAGACATGGAGAGTGCACTTTTTATATTGCCGTTCAGGGCGGCAATTTGCGTCGCATAGGTATTCACCATTTGCACGCTGCCGGCAATCTGCCCGGTCAAGCCATTTGAAATGTCGCTCAGACGCTGATCCATCGCCTGAAAACGGTTCACAGCAGCCTGCGCCGCACTTAATACCGTCTGGCGCGCAGGAACCGATTCTGGGCTATTGGCTACCCCGTTCATCGCATCGAAAAAGTCCTGCATCGCTGGTGAGACACCGGTTGCCGGATCGGCCACCAGATTATCCATCTGCTTCATGGACGAGAGATAAGTGCTCAGATAACTGGCCTGGCTCTGCTCCTGACGCACCTGAGTCGTCAGAAATTCGTCATAAGTTCGCACCACACTGCCGACATCAACGCCCTGCCCGACAAAACCGGCACCGGTCGCCTGAGAACTCCGCGCAGTGACCACCATTTGCTGGCGGGTATAGCCGGGCGTGCTTGCGTTGGCAATATTATGCTGGGTGGTAGCCAAGCCATATTGCGCTGCATTCATGCCACTCAACGAGGCACTATATATATTGCTTCCCATGATTTTTCCTTGGTCAACCCACCGACACTCTTGTATAGCTTATCGGCACACCTCTGAAATTCTTTAGAGATATTAGCCGGCAATATTCATCTGTTTCATCACGCTCACCAGTTTTTCTGCGTATTTCGGATCAGTCGCGTAACCGGATTTTTGCAGTGCCTGCGCCATTCCGGACGGACTGCCCGCCTGCTGCAAGACATTCGCGTAACGCGGATTGCTGCTCATCATACCCGCATAATCCTTGAACGCCTCCGCATAGGAGGAATAGGCGCGAAATTTTTCGACCTGTTTATGGGCCACGCCATTGGTATATTCCGTGGTCATCACCTCGGCGACTTTGCCATGCCAGCCGGCATTAGCCTTGATACCGAACAAATTAAAGCTGTTGCTGCCATCCGCCATATGAATTTCGCGTTTTCCCCAGCCACTTTCCAGCGCAGCCTGCCCCAGCATCAACTGTGGCGGGACACCGCTCGCCCCACTCGCCTGCATGGCATGCGGCAACATCTTGCTGACAAAATCTTGCTGCGTTGTTGCATTAAAGGCAGAAGGAACTGCTTTAGGATCGAGGATCGATGCCGCAATGCCGCTAGGGCCTTCCCTCGCAACCACGGCACTAAAAGTGCCTGCTGCTGAATGAGGGGCATTCCCCGCACAACTAAGGGGCTGCGCCCCAAGTTGTTGCGTGAAGGACTGAGGACTGAGGACTGATGCCGCGAGGGCATTCCCACGAAACAACGGAGCTGAAGCTCCTGTTTCTGAATGAAGGACTGATGCCGCAGGGGCATTCCCACGAAACCACGGAGCTGAAGCTCCTGTTTCTGAGTGCAGGGCTGGTGGCAACGCTTGCCCGCTGCGGCCCAATTGCCTGACCATCATGTCGGCCAGACCGATGCCGCGAGTGGACATACTCTGCGCCAGTTGCTGATCCAGCATGCCGGTAAACATCCGGGTCTGGTCGCTGTCCATCATACTGTCCTGCGGCGTGGCTTCACGCATGCTTTTCAGCATCATTTTC
>JAUSLX010000162.1 GCA_030645775.1 Gallionella sp.
GGGCGAGAGCAAGTTGGCGAACATCGGCATCAGCTTGCCCGGCACCGGCGAAACGCCTGCCGCGCCGGTTTATATTGACGGCCAGAAGGCGATGACCCTGCGCGGCGATAACATCGCGGCGGAATTTACCGGCATCGTGGACGATTATGTGGCAAGAAAATACGTTAAACGGGAAAAGTGAAAAGTGAAAAGTGAAATGTAAACCTTCCGGCAGGGAGGGTGGCGCGAAGCGCCGGGAGGGCATCACCTTTCACCTTTCACCTTTCACCTTTTACGGTATGTAAATTATGAGCGAAATAAATCTACAAGCCGTGCGCGGTATGAACGATATTCTGCCGGACGAGGCGGAACTCTGGTTATGGTTTGAAGAAGTGGTACGCGACTGGCTGGCCGGTTACGGCTACCGCAATATCCGCATGCCGCTGGTTGAACCGACTGCCCTGTTTAAACGGGCGATCGGTGAAGTTACGGATATCGTGGAAAAAGAGATGTACAGCTTCGAAGACAGACTGAACGGCGATCAGTTGACGCTGCGCCCTGAAGGTACCGCATCCTGCGTGCGCGCGGTGTTGCAGCACAATTTGCTGTATAACGCGCCGCAGCGCTTGTATTACAGCGGGCCAATGTTTCGCCACGAGCGTCCGCAAAAAGGCCGCTATCGCCAGTTTCATCAAGTCGGCGTGGAGGCACTGGGTTTCGCCGGTCCGGACATAGACGCAGAACAGATTTTGATGTGCGCGCGACTGTGGAAAAAACTGGGGCTGACGGATGTCACGCTGCAACTGAATACACTGGGTGATTCCGCGTGCCGCCAACGGCATCGCGCCAAGCTGATTACCTATTTTGAACAGCATAGTGAATCGCTGGATGCCGAAGCGACGCGCCGTTTGCACAGCAATCCGCTGCGCATTCTGGACAGCAAGAACCCGGCGATGCAGGCGCTGATT
This sequence comes from Gallionella sp., assembly GCA_030645775.1. Classification (GTDB taxonomy): domain Bacteria; phylum Pseudomonadota; class Gammaproteobacteria; order Burkholderiales; family Gallionellaceae; genus Gallionella. The sequence continues at coordinate 948 of JAUSLX010000162.1, forward strand.
GAAGCGGCGCCCAAATTGATGGATGAACTGAACGAAGAGGCGCTGACGCATTTTGCGGCACTGCAGGCGATACTCAGGCAGCATGATGTGGCGTTCGAGATTAACCCGCGCCTGGTGCGTGGACTGGATTACTACAACCGTACCGTGTTCGAATGGGTGACCACGCGTCTGGGTGCACAGGGTACGATTTGCGCGGGTGGCCGTTATGACGGGCTGGTCGAACAGATCGGTGGCAAGCCTGCTCCCGCGATGGGCTTTGCGATGGGGGTAGAGCGTTTGCTGGTCTTGCTGCAGGAAGGCGGCATGGCATTGCCTGGATCGAAAGTAGATGTGTATGTGGTGCATCAGGGCGAACTGGCCAGCCAGCTTGCCAGCAAAGTGGCTGAACAATTGCGTGACAGCCAGTTGCGCGTACTGCTGCATTGCGGCGGCGGCAGCTTTAAATCGCAAATGAAAAAAGCGGATGCCAGTGGCGCACGCGTGGCGCTGGTAATCGGGGATGACGAAGCGCGGGCGAACGAGGTCAGCGTCAAGCCTATGCAGGGCGGCGAGCAGGTGAAAGTGAGCGTGCAGGAACTCACCGTAACGATTAACGGGTATTGCAAATGATGATCCGCAATGCCCGTTTCCCTCTCCTCAACCCTCTGGCGAAACAACTAGCCATTCGACTAAGCACGATAAAGCCGTGCAAGTCGCTGGTTATCCCGTAAGCGGGCGAGGGGGCGAACGAATCGCTACGCGAATTAAATAATTTTGAACTTATCAAGCAGGAGTAGAACATGGCAGCTTTGGATTTGCAGGAACAGGAACAACTTGAAACGCTGAAAGCATGGTGGAAGGACAATGCCAACTGGATACTGGCTACAGTGGTGATTGCTGCGGTTGTAATGGGCGGCTGGCGCGGCTGGCAGTATTACCAGAATAAACAGACTAGCGAGGCGGCGATCTTGTATCAGCAATTCGTCGAACAATTGGCCAGCAATGATGCCAAGCGAGTCAACGATGCCGCAGCGGCGGTGATGGATAAATATGCGGCAACGCCTTATGCCTCGCGTGCCGCCTTGATTGCGGCGCAAGTGAATGAGTTTGGCAAGGACACCTTGCGCGCCAAGTCGCAATTGCAATGGGTGATCGAACATGCGAAAGAGGACGGCCTGAAAAGCGTAGCCAGCCTGCGCATGGCTGCACTGTTGCTGGATGAAAAGGATTACGCCGCTGCGCTGAAATTGCTTGAGACCGGGCACGCGCCCTCGTTTGATGGTTTGTATGCCGATCTGAAGGGCGATGTGTTGAATGCACAGGGCAAGCCGGCAGAAGCCAAAGCGGCCTATCAGCTGGCGTATGAGAAACTGGACGCAAAGAGCGCCTACCGTAATCTGGTTCAGATGAAGCTGGATACCTTTGGAGCGACTAAATGAAGAAATCAGGAATACTGTTGGCGCTGCTGGTTTTGAGTGGCTGCGGCACCGTGGATACGGTCAGGGGCTGGATGGGCACGCCAACCGGCCAGGAGCCGGCCAAGCTGGTTGAATTTGGCGAGACAGCTAAATTTGCGGAACGTTGGCATGGTGATTTCGGCGATCCGGGAGCCAACCCTTTGCAGGCCGCGCTGACACGCGATGCGGTTTATGGCGCATCCGGTAAAGGTACGCTGACGCGTCTGGATCGGGCTACGGGCAAGCAAGTCTGGCGCGTTGAAAGCAATATGACCGTATCGGCTGGTGTGGGCAGCGGTGAGGGACTGGTGCTGATAGGCAGCGACAAGGGTGAAGTGCAGGCCTACGGTGAAGATGGCAAGCTGCGCTGGAACAGCAGAGTTTCCAGCGAAGTGCTGGGAGTGCCGCAAGCGGCCGATGGCGTTGTCATCGTGCGGAGTGGCGATGGTCATGTTGCCGGTTTGAATGTGGCCGACGGCAAACGCCTGTGGGTCTATGAACACAGCACACCCGCTCTGGTGGTGCGTAGTCATGCGAGTGTCACGATACGGCGCGGCGTGGCCTTTGCCGGGTTTGCAGGGGGTAAGCTGAACGCCATCAAGCTGGCAGATGGATCGCTG
>JAUSLX010000156.1 GCA_030645775.1 Gallionella sp.
CTCCTTACAAAGACAATTTAATCAGCGTTTTCCTAAGCCGGACAAGCCGGAACCAAACTTGTAGGTCGGGATTTATCCCGACGTTTTTGCTTCATTCAACACGTCATGTCGGGATAAATCCCGACCTACGAAAAACACCAATCTTGTCACGTTTTGACATTATTAAACCTGCAAGTGATTATTTAAGGCCGGCTTATGCAATCCTCCAACCTGATCAATAGTCTGCAAACGCTGCACCGATCAGGCAGGCCGGTTATTGTGGCTGAAGCACCCGCCCACCCCGTCAACAAACTCGAGCCCGGACAGCGCCTGCAGGCAACCATACAAGAACAGGTCAGCCCCGGCCTGTATAAAGTGCAGGTCGCCGGACAATCCCTGCAAATGCGTTTGCCCGGCCAGATTCAAAGCGGGAAAGTGCTTGAATTACAGGTTCTCTCTACCAGCCCGAAGTTGACATTCAGCATCTTTGCTTCTACCAATCCGATTGCCACCCAGGAGCAAATCAGCGCAACTTCGCGTCTGCTTGCCAATCTCGCCGAGCTGCCACTGGAAAGAACGCTTATCCAGTCCACTTCAGGCAGGGCCATATGGCAAACGAGCGGTCTGCCCATAGACAGCAAACAGCTCGCCGTTGCACTGCGCACCGCCCTGTCCAACAGCGGCCTGTTTTACGAATCGCACCAGGCACAGTGGGTACGTGGCGAGCGCAGTACCGCGCAACTGTTGATCGAACCCCAAAACCAACTGGATCGCGACACCCAATCTCTGGACAAGCCGGGCGCACAACTGGCACAACAGGGCAAAGCCGATACCGGATTGCCGATTGCCAAGGAATTGGTATCTCTGGTGCAGCAGCAACTGCACACGCTGGAAACGCATCAACTCACCTGGACGGGATCGGTCTGGCCGGGGCAACAGATGCAGTGGGAGATTCAGGGGCAACCTGAGCAGGATAGCTCGCTGCCTGACGAGCGTCAGTGGAGCACAGAAATGGAACTTGCACTGCCCAAATTGGGCGATGTCCATGCCCGCCTAGTGTTTAGCCAGGGCGAAGTCACGCTCACCCTGCAGGCGGCGGATGCCGACTCTGTCGCGCTGCTCAGTCGCCACTTATCCAGTCTGGGTATGACGCTGGCTGAAGCGGGCATCCCATTGAACAGTTCGGTCATTGAGAAAATATGAAAGTCAATTCCTTCCCCCTTACAGGGGGAAGGCTTAGGATGGGGGTAAATATGGGAAAATTCTGCGCTTCTACCCCCACCCTAACCCTCCCCCTGCAAGGGGGAGGGGATATTGATAAGCTGAGTTCAACAACTAACGATGACATAGCCATATGAAAACACCCGGCGCAAACGCTCAACAAGTGGCCATAGCTCTGGCCTATGGTCAAAGTCAGGGCGCACCCAAAGTCGTCGCCAAGGGCCGGGGGCTGATCGCTCAGGCCATCATCGAGCGTGCCAGGCAAAGCGGCGTTTATGTACACGAATCCGAAGATCTGGTTGGGCTATTGATGCAAGTGGAACTGGATCAGCAAATCCCGCCGCAGCTTTATCTGGCCGTAGCCGAGCTATTGGCTTGGTTATATCGTCTGGAACACGACGAATCCCCCGCTTTTCCCCCGATAGAAAAGCTTTAATTTTGTTATCATGCACAACAATTCTACTAAAGTGGTCGTAACAACATGGAAAGAGACATCCCGCTGAGAATCGAAATCCTGTCCGCCAAAAAGGACGATAAGTATTGCATCACTTCGGCCAAGGAAATCGAATTTGTTCTGCACAATATCGCCAAAAGCGGTTCACGCATCGCCTTGTATTATTCAAATGATGATTTCGTGCTGACGACCCTGCTGGGCGTGGATGCATCCGGGCTGTGGCTGGAACCCAGCCAGAGCCAACTGGAAAACAAGCGCATAGTGGACAGCCAGAAACTGATTTTTGTCAGCTCGCATTTTCAGGTTAAGGTGCAGTTTGTTTCCGGCCATGCCCGCGCGTCAACCTATCAGGGTCAAGCTGCACTTTTTCTGGCGCTACCCGACAGTATTCACCGCCTGCAACGTCGTGAGTACTACCGTCTGACCACTCCCGTTACTGACCCCTTGCTGTGCATCATTCCCGAAATCGCACCGGTAGCGCATCGCTCTCGTGAGGTCACCATCATGGATATCAGCGGCGGCGGCGTGGGGCTGACCTGCGCCGGACAGGATGCCGATCTGATTCCCGGTCATAGCTATGAAAACTGCAAGATTGATCTGCCCGAGGTAGGCGAATTTGTCGGCACCATAGAAGTGAAAAATATGGTTTTACTATCCACCCCCTCGGGTGAAACCGTGCGCCGAGCGGGATGTGAATTCAAGGACCTTGACGGCGCCTCCACCATCTTGCTGCAACGCTATGTCACAACCATGCAGCGTACCAAGGCAAAAGACTAGCGAACTGCTGAAAAACGGCTGTTCAATCCGGGGTTAAACCTGCATGTTCATGACATCGTTGTACGCCTGCACAAACTTGTTGCGTACCTGAACGGTAGCCTGAAAATTGATACTGGCTTTTTGCATGGCAATCATGGTGTCGCTCAAGCTGACTTTGTCGTCTCCCATCACGAAAGACTGTTGCAGCGCTTCAGACTTTTGCTGAGATTGCGCTACACCATCGAGCGCGGTCTTGAGCACATTGGAAAAATCCACCTTGCCAGCTTGTGCTGCCTGGCTGGGCTCACGCAAGCCGGCTGCCGCTGCCGCCACACGCATTTGTGCCAACAAACCGTCAACAGCTGAAATATTACTCATAGTGATCTCCTTATTAGCTAGTTGCTAGTCGTTAGTTGGTGTTGTCCGCTACGCGGGTTTTTGACTGGCTACTAGCTACTAACGACTAACGACTAACGACTGTTTCTCCAGTAGACACACAATACGTAAAGCGGCACACTCAATATCAGAAGAACAGGCAGGTAATTTTCCCTTTATTCTTCCCTTAACAAACCCGTCGGATACAGATAATGGGTTCACTGCCCAGTGGCTTTCCGGTATAGCCCGTAATCATCATGAACGAACAAGCCAATATCGCAACATCCGCAGGAAGCGCAAGCAATCGCTTCGAGCAACTCAGCCTCCAGCAGAAAATGGGGCTGGGCGCCGGCATAGCCGCGTTGATTGCCCTGATAGCGGGCTCATGGATGTGGGGTCAGGCGCCCGACTACCGCGTGTTGTACAGTAATCTGTCTGATCGCGATGGCGGCGCCATCATCGAGTCGCTGCAACAGATGAATATCCCCTACAAGTTTACCGAGGGGGGAAATGCGCTGATGATACCCGCCGATCATGTTCATGAAGCACGTCTGAAACTGGCCTCGCAGGGCCTGCCTAAAGGCGGGACAGTGGGCTTCGAACTGATGGAAAACCAGAAATTCGGCATCACGCAGTTTGCCGAACAAATCAACTACCAGCGCGCGCTGGAAGGCGAGTTGGCGCGCTCGGTGCAAAGCATAGCCACAGTCGCGTCCGCACGTGTCCACCTGGCTATTCCCAAACCCAGCGTTTTCGTCAAGGAACAACAAAAACCCAGCGCCTCCGTGGTGCTTACCCTGCACGGCGGCAGGCTGCTCGACGCAGCCCAGGTCAGCGCGATTGTGCACCTGATTTCCAGCAGCGTGCCGGAAATGTCAGCCAAGAATGTCACCGTGGTCGACCAGGCCGGCACCTTGCTGAGCGCGCTACAGGATGACCATGGCATGGGACTGGATAGCAAACAGGTCAAATACGTGCAGCAAATCGAGCAAAATTACATCAGGCGCATCGAGGCCATCCTCACGCCGCTGCTTGGCGCAAGCAATGTGCGTGCTCAGGTAACGGCAAGCATTGATTTTGCGCGTACCGAGCAAACCGCAGAAATCTACAAGCCCAACCAGAACCCGTCCGAGAGCAGCATCCGCAGCCAGCAGAGCATGGAAACCCTGAACGGTTCCGGGCTAAGCGCAAGCGGCGTACCCGGCGCCTTGAGCAATCAACCCCCCGTTCCGGCCACTGCACCTATCATTGCAGCACCCGATGCGACAGGCGTGAAAAGCAACGCACAACTGGACAATCTGCATAAGGAAAACACCGTCAATTACGAAGTGGACCGCACCATTAGTCATACCATATTGCCTGTTGGCATGATCAAACGCCTGTCTGTGGCCGTGGTCATCAACAACCGCAAAGTAACCGACCCTAAAGGGAAAGTCAGTCTGGTGCCGCTGAGCGATGCAGAAAAAATTCAGATCGACAATCTGGTTAAGGATGCCGTCGGCTTCGACCCGAATCGGGGTGACAGCTTGAACGTACAGAATGCGGCATTTAACGACGAGAAGGAAACGGTTGAGGAAGTACCGCTCTGGCAACAGCCTGACATGATAGAACTGGCAAAACAACTCGCCAAATATTTAATCATCGCCGCCGTCATGCTGATTGTTGTGTTCAAAATAATCAAACCGGCCTTCCGTCCGCTGGAACGCTTCGAGGTGAATGACAAGGAGGCTGGCAACGAAACAACCGGCACAGAAGCGGGTATGGGCGAGCCGGGGGCTTTATCGGCTGCCGAGCCTGGTTTGGCTGGTTTGGCTGGGGTTAATAGCGCGACAGGGCAATACACACCGCCCGTTGCACCCTACGAACAGAATCTCAATATCGCGCGGCAAATCGCCCAGCAAGACCCGAAAATTGTCGCAAGCGTAATCAAGGACTGGGTGAACGGCAATGAGTGATGGCGTGCAAAATAGTGCAATCTTCCTGATGACACTGGGCGAGAACGAAGCCGCAGAGGTCCTCAAATATCTGGGGCCCAAAGAAGTGCAGAAAATCAGCACCGCGATGGTTGCGCTGAATAATCTGACGCGCGATCAAATCGCACAGGTGTTCCACGACTTTCTGGTTGCCGCCGCCGAGAAAACCACCATCGGGATGGACTCCAACGATTACATCCGCAGCATGCTCACCAAGGCGCTGGGCGATGACAAGGCTGCCGGTTTGCTGGACCGCATCATGCACAGCAGCGACACCAGCGGCATCGAGAGCCTGAAATGGATGGACCCGGGAGCGGTGGCCGAGATGATAGGCAACGAGCATCCGCAAATCATAGCGACCATACTCGTGCATCTGGAACCGGATCAGGCAGCAGGCATCATGAAGATGCTCACAGAACGTACCCGCAATGATGTCTTGCTGCGCATTTCCACTCTGGATGGCGTACAGCCTGTCGCCCTGCGTGAGCTCAACGATGTGCTGAGCAAACTGATGAGCGGGGGTTCCAAGGGCAAGAAAAACTTGAAAGGCGGCGTAACCACAGCCGCAGAAATCCTGAACTTCATGGGCGGCACGCTGGAAGCCGAAATGATGGACAAGGTACGCAGCTTTGACCCTGATCTGGCGCAAAAAATTGAAGACAAGATGTTTGTCTTTGAAAATGTTCTGGATGTTGATGACAGGGGCATCCAGTTGATTCTGCGTGAAGTGCAATCAGAAGCGCTGATCATCGCGCTCAAGGGCGCCAGCGAAGAGTTGCGCGAAAAGATTTTCAAGAATATGTCGTCACGCGCTGCCGAAATGATGCGCGAAGACCTCGAATCGAAAGGACCCGTCAAACTCAGCGATGTCGAGGCCAACCAGAAAGAAATTCTCAAGGTCGTCAAACGCCTGTCTGATGAAGGTCAAATTGCACTAGGCGGCAAGGGAGATGAGGATGCGTATGTCTGATCATACTTCCGGCGTGCCGGCGCAAAGTCCGGCCATCCCCAAGGAACAACTTACCGCCTTCCAGCGCTGGGAATTGGCATCGTTTGACCCCGTACCCGAATTCAAGAAAAAACCCGTTGCCCAACCCCCTGCCGTCCTGATTACGGCTGCGGAAATGGAAGCTACC
>JAUSLX010000157.1 GCA_030645775.1 Gallionella sp.
CCTCGGCAAAAAAATCGACCAAACTCTGCGCCACGACAGGCCCGAAGTCGCGCACCAGCTGCAAACCCACCGCATCGGCTGCAAGCAGTTTATCCAGCGTACCGAAGTGCCGCGCCATATCCCTGGCAGTGGCTTCACCGACATTACGGATGCCCAGCGCGAAAATAAAACGTGCCAGCGTAGTGTGCTTACTGTGTGCTATCGCGTCCAGCAGATTCAATGCGGATTTCTCGCCCATGCGTTCCATGCCGGCGAGTGCGGACATGCCCAGTTTGTACAGGTCGGCAGGCGTATTCACCAGATTCACATCCACCAGTTGCTCAACCAGTTTGTCACCCAAACCGTCGATATTCATTGCACGGCGCCCGGCAAAATGCAGCAGCGCCTGCTTGCGCTGTGCCGGACAAAACAATCCGCCCGTACAGCGCCAGGCAGCTTCATCGACTGCGCGGGCCACGTGTGAACCGCATACCGGGCAGAGGGCAGGCATGACAAACTCGCGCACATCAGCAGGACGACGTTCCAGCACCACCCGCGCCACTTCGGGTATCACGTCACCTGCGCGACGCACGATGACGGTGTCGCCGATACGCACATCCTTGCGGCGTATCTCGTCCTCGTTATGCAGCGTAGCGTTGGTCACCGTCACCCCGCCGACGAACACCGGCACCAGTCGCGCCACCGGGGTCAGCGCACCGGTGCGCCCGACCTGCACGTCAATATCCAGCAAGGTAGTCATCGCCTCTTCGGCGGGGAATTTGTGCGCGATGGCAAAACGCGGTGCGCGCGAGACAAATCCGAGCCGCTGCTGCAACGCCAGATCATTGACCTTATAAACTACGCCATCAATCGCAAAAGGCAGTGCGGCGCGTTGCTCGCCCATTTCACGGTAAAAATTCAGCAATCCATCCACACCTCTGACCACGCGGCGTTGTGCGGCGACCGGGAAACCCCATTGCTGCAACAGCGCCATTTGGCAATCATGTTGTCCGGGCAGGACCAGTCCTTCACAAAGTCCGACACCGTAAGCAAAAAAACTGAGGTGGCGGGCTGCGGTGATACGCGAATCCAGCTGGCGCAAGGAACCCGCCGCCGCATTGCGCGGATTGACGAACTCCTTGTCGCCATTGGCGCGCTGCTGGGCATTCAGTTTGTTGAAATCCTGGTTAAACATCAGCACTTCGCCGCGCACCTCGACATCAGCCAACAGATCAGCTCCTGCCGCATCATGCAGACGCAGTGGAATCGCGCGCACGGTACGCAGGTTTTCCGTCACTTCTTCTCCCGTGCTGCCATCTCCACGCGTGGCGCCCTGTGCAAACACCCCGTTGCGATAAGTCAGGCTGACCGCCAGTCCGTCAAACTTGAGTTCGACCGCATATTCCACGACAGCCACCCCCAGCGCCTCGCGGATACGGGTGTCGAATGCGCGCACCTCCTCCTCGCTGAAGGCGTTATTGAGCGATAACATCGGCGTGCGGTGCTGCACTTCCGCAAAGTATTTAAGCGGCGCCCCACCCACCCGCTGGGTAGGAGAATCAAGCGTCAGCAGTTCAGGGTGTTGTGCCTCAAGAGACTGGAGTTCGCGGAAAAGCTGATCGTATTCCGCATCGGGAATGGTCGGCTCATCCAGCACGTAATAGAGTCGGTTATGCCGTTCGATTTCGGCACGCAACTGTGCAACGCGAGCAATTGCAGTAACAATCGCCATCAGGAAAACAATCGACGTGCTTGTGCGCTGCCCGGAATCAGATCATTTTCACGCATTTTCGCTTCCACCTCGAGCAGTTGCGCACGGATGCGGGCCAGACCGGCATCAGTCAGCGGCAGTTTATTGTCATCCACCAGACTGAGCTGCAATTCGCCAGCCAGTTGATGGGCAATTTTTACCAGCAGATCGAAATTTTCTGCCGGCTCCGCCACGCGCGGCACATCCAGCAGTAGTGTAATGCCCGCCGTTACGGACTGCTCCAGCGTGTGATGCTGGAAGGGTTTGCTGTCCTGATTGATCAGCGTCATCAGACTATGCCCCTGGGTATCGAACAAATGAAATGCCCCGTCCGATTCCAGCCTCATGCCATGAAGCACGGCCGCCTGCGCAACTTTCCCGCCGGTTATCAGTCGATCCCCCTGAGGCCGCAGATTGACGCCCACCATCTGGTCCGCTTCGGCGCAAAACGCATCCAGCGCAAGCGCGGTGCGATGTACTTCCTGAATATCCGGCACAGTCGCGTCTGCCTGAATAGCCAGCGCTATCCCCTGCACCAGATCGCGGAAATCGCCCAGCTTGGCCACGGCAATGACGCCACTTCTGTCCACCAATTGCAATGCGATGCGAAACTTTGAATAAAGCGGCTGACTCTCGGCTATTACCCGCTCCCATTGCAATGCAGCTAAAGTCAGGCCACACACTTGCACAGGTTTACGGAAATCAAATTTGCGTTGCCACAAACCATCCAGCACCGCAGCCGAAGCGGGTTCGGCCAGATGCAATTCGATGATGAAATCGCTGCGTATATCCAGCAGAGCGCAGGGTTCACTCAACGTGGTCGTCATATCAATGACGGGTAATTCCGCAACGATTTCCGCTTCCACTGCGCTATCCACTCCGGCCAGCGCATCCTGATTGACCCACATCGATTCTTCCGGAATCAATGACGCTGATTCGACAAGCTGTTCAGGCTGAACGATCTTTTCCTGATACAGGGCATCGTCATGCTGCTGACTGAAGGCTGCGCCAAACTTGCGACTGTACTGACGTTGCTTCCACCAGCCGAATACATAAACCGCAACCACCACACCTAAACCGATTGCCAACAGGGCTACTTGTAATTCACTCATATTTTGAATACCAAAATTCGCAGGCTGCACAAAAACGTCAGCGCGGATTATCTCAAGTTGAATGATAAAAATCTATGCCAATGGCAATTCAGGCGAACTGACACCGATACTCGCCACCTCTTGCAACGCTTTCAGAAACTGCGGTTGTTCATGCAATTTATTCGTCGCAACAGGATGAGGCTGACCGCGCATATGCGCGATACGCGCACGGCTCATCACCGACATTTCCCAATGCAGGCCACGCAGTAATTCATCCGCCGATTCCGGCTTATTGCACACCAGCACCATATCGCAACCCGCATTCAGCGCCGCAGACGCCCGTTGCACGATATTGCCGCCCACCGTGGCGCCTTCCATGCTCAAGTCGTCGCTGAAGATGCAACCGTCGAAACCCAGCTTGCCACGCAAAATGTCTTTCAGCCAGATCGGCGAAAAGCCTGCCGGGCGGCTGTCCACCTTAGGATAAATGACATGCGCGGGCATCACCGCCGTCAAACCAAAACTGATCATTTGCCGGAAGGGAATCAGGTCGCAGAACTCGATATCGACAAATTCACGTTCGTCCACCGGGATCGCCAGATGCGAATCAGCCGCTACATAACCATGACCCGGAAAATGCTT
>JAUSLX010000168.1 GCA_030645775.1 Gallionella sp.
GACCATTTTTGACACGCTGAACGCCAAGGCCGCGCTGTTCGCGATTGATCAATACTTCGAACAGCATAATGTGCGTGTGCCGATCATGATTTCGGGCACCATCACCGATGCTTCCGGGCGCACGCTGTCAGGGCAGACGACCGAGGCGTTCTGGAATTCGCTCTCTCATGCGCGTCCGCTCTCCATAGGCCTGAACTGCGCACTGGGCGCGGACTTGATGCGGCCCTACGTGGAAGAATTGTCGCGTGTGGCTTCCTGTTATGTCAGCGCGCACCCGAATGCCGGCCTGCCCAATCCGCTGTCGGACACCGGCTACGACGAATTGCCGGAAACCACCGCGCGCCTGGTGAAGGAATTCGCCACCAGCGGTTTTCTCAATATCGCCGGAGGTTGCTGCGGCACCTCGCCCGCACATATCAAAGCCATCGCCGACGCGTTAAAAGACGTGCCGCCGCGCAAAATCCCCGATCTTGAACACCGCTGTCGCTTGTCCGGGCTTGAACCGTTCAACATCGGCGATGACACGCTGTTCGTCAACGTCGGCGAACGTGCCAACGTCACCGGCTCAGCCAAATTTAAACGCCTGATTCTGGAAGGCCAGTACGACGAGGCGCTGGAAGTCGCCAAACAACAGGTGGAAACCGGCGCTCAGGTAATCGACATCAACATGGACGAGGCGATGCTGGATGGCGAGGCCGCGATGGTGAAGTTCCTCAACCTGATCGCCTCCGAGCCAGACATTTCCAAAGTACCGCTGATGATCGATTCCTCCAAGTGGAACATCATCGAAGCGGGTCTCAAATGCGTGCAGGGCAAGTCCATCGTCAATTCAATCTCGCTGAAAGAAGGTGAAGAAAATTTCATCAAGTACGCCACGCTGGTGCGCCGTTATGGTGCGGCAGCCGTGGTGATGGCGTTTGACGAACAGGGTCAGGCCGACACCTACGCGCGCAAGACGGAAATCTGTAAACGCAGCTACGACATTCTGGTCAACAGGGTCGGTTTCCCGCCTGAAGACATCATCTTCGACCCCAACATCTTCGCGATCGCCACCGGTATTGAGGAGCACAACAACTACGCGGTGGACTTCATCGAAGCTTGCGCCTGGATACGCAAAAATCTGCCCTACGCCAAGATTTCCGGCGGCGTGTCCAACGTGTCGTTCTCATTCCGTGGCAACGAACCGGTGAGGGAAGCCATCCACACCGTGTTCCTGTACCACGCGATTCAGGCCGGCATGAATATGGGCATCGTCAATGCCGGACAGCTCGGCGTGTATGATGAGATTCCGCGCGAACTGCGCGATGCGGTGGAAGACGTGGTGCTGAACCGCAATCCGGATGCCGGCGAAAAGCTGGTCAGGATCGCCGAGACTGTAAAGGGCGGCGGCAAAGAAATTGTCGAAGACCTTGAATGGCGCAAAGGCACCGTGCAGGCACGTCTGACTCACGCACTGGTGCGCGGCATCACCACCTTCATCGTCGAAGACACCGAGGAAGCGCGCCTGGAAGCCAAGTTGCCCGTAGAAGTGATCGAAGGCCCGCTGATGACCGGCATGAATGTAGTCGGCGACCTGTTCGGCGCGGGCAAGATGTTTTTGCCGCAAGTGGTGAAATCCGCGCGCGTGATGAAACAGGCGGTAGCACATCTGATCCCTTACATCGAAGCGGAAAAATTGCGCTCCGGCGACACCAGCACCAAGGGCAAGATCGTCATGGCGACGGTTAAGGGCGACGTGCACGATATCGGCAAGAATATCGTCACTGTGGTGTTGCAGTGCAACAACTTTGAGGTGGTGAACATGGGCGTGATGGTGCCCTGCCAGCAGATTCTCGATACCGCACGCGAAAACAACGCCGACATTATCGGCCTGTCCGGGCTGATTACGCCTTCGCTGGAAGAAATGGCGCATGTCGCCAAAGAAATGGAGCGGCAGGGCTTCAAGATTCCGCTGTTGATCGGCGGGGCGACCACATCGCGCGTGCATACGGCGGTGAAGATCGAGCAGAACTATCCTTCAGGCGCCACGGTTTATGTCACCGATGCATCACGCGCGGTCGGCGTGTGCAGCAACCTGCTCTCCTCCACCTTGCGCGACGAATACGTTACGGAGATCAAATCCGATTACGCAGACGCGCGCGAGCAGCACGAAGCCCGCCAATCCAAAGCCGTGTACGTCTCGCTGGAACAGGCGCGCAAATGCGGATTGAAAACCGACTGGCGCGCTTACACCCCGCCTAAACCTGCCTTAATCGGTGTAAAGGAACTGCGCGATTACCCGCTGGCAGAAATCGCCGAATACATAGACTGGTCACCGTTCTTCAACGCGTGGGAGCTGGCCGGACGCTACCCTAAAATCTTGCAGGACAAGGTCGTGGGCGAGGAAGCAACCAAACTGTTCGCCGATGCGCAGGTGATGTTGAAGCAGATCATCAATGGTCGCTGGCTCACTGCAAATGCGGTGTATGGTCTGTTCCCGGCCAACTCAGTGAACAGCGACGACATCGAAATCTACACCGACGAGTCACGCAGCCAAGTGGCCATGACCTGGCACAATCTGCGCCAGCAGACCAAGAAGCCGGAGAATATACCGAACTACTGCCTGGCCGACTATGTCGCGCCCAGAGAGAGCAATGTCGCAGATTACATCGGCGGCTTCGCGGTCACGGCGGGTATCGGCATCGACGAACGTGTGGCTCAATTCGAGAAGAATCACGATGACTACAACGCCATCCTGCTCAAGTCTCTTGCCGACCGTCTGGCAGAAGCCTTTGCCGAACTGCTGCATGCGCGCGTGCGCCGCGAGTTCTGGGGCTATGCGGTGGATGAAAGCCTGGACAACGATGCGCTCATATCTGAAAAGTATCGCGGCATCCGCCCCGCCCCCGGCTACCCCGCCTGCCCGGAACACAGCGAAAAAGGCCCGCTGTTCGAACTGCTGGATGCGCCCCGCCGTGCCGGCATTACGATCACCGACAGCTTCGCGATGATGCCCACCGCAGCGGTTTCCGGCTTCTACTTCTCGCACCCCGAGGCGAAATACTTCGCCACCGGCAAGATTGACCGCGACCAGGTCGCAAGTTACGCCGCACGCAAAGGCTGGGATATTGAAACAGCCGAGCGTTGGCTGGCACCGGCGTTGAGCTACTAACAGTAAAAATGATTTTTTTCATCCTCCAGGATTGCAAAGCATTTGCACTCAGTCACAATGCTTGCAATAATCGCAAGCATGAATAGTGCGCAACGAAAAACATTGGAGGCGATTTTTGCCGCGCCTATGCCAAAAAACCTTGAGTGGGCGCGGATGGAGTCATTATTTGCGGCATTGGGGTGCGTCACGATTGAAGGAAATGGTTCACGGGTGCGTTTTGACTTGCATGGCGTGACCGGCACCTTTCACCGGCCTCATCCGGCGAAGGAAGCCAAAACCTATCAGCTAAAGGATGTCAGGTTGTTTTTAAGCGAAGCGGGAGTAAAAGCATGAATACAATGACTTACAAAGGTTATGCTGCAAGGATTGAATACAGCGATGACGACGCTTGTCTAGTTGGGCATATCGCTGGCATTCGCGACGTGATTGGTTTTCATGCTGACAACGTGCAGGAACTGAGAGCGGCATTTGACGAGGCAGTAGATGACTATCTTGCTGCCTGCGCCAAAATTGGTAAGTCTCCCCATAAGCCAGTCAGTGGACGGCTAATGTTGCGCGTACCACCGGAAATACATTC
This sequence comes from Gallionella sp., assembly GCA_030645775.1. Classification (GTDB taxonomy): domain Bacteria; phylum Pseudomonadota; class Gammaproteobacteria; order Burkholderiales; family Gallionellaceae; genus Gallionella. The sequence goes on from JAUSLX010000168.1 coordinate 3,729, forward strand.
TGCCGCGCTTGTGGCAGCACAGGTCAGTGGGCAAAGTCTTAACCAATGGGCTACCCAGGCTTTGCAGCGCGCGGCGGGGCGCTATGAAAGCTAAAAAACTGAATGTACAAGAAGACGATCTGCGCCCTGAATACGATTTTGATTTTCCCAAGGCAGAACGAGGCCGTTATGCAAATCGTCTGAAGACTGAAGGCTCAAACCTTGTCCGTATCGAGCCGGAATTGGCAAAGTCATTTTCCGATTCAGCTTCATTCAATGCGGCCTTGCGCACCATCATTAAGTTTGCGCAGTGTTCGGCTAATCTGACGCAACATTCGGGCACAAGTGGCACCAAGCGGCGCGCTGCTTAATATCTGAAAAACATCACCAAGTGGAGACATCATGCAACTGACAGCCGTTTTAACGCAAGCCGAGGAAGGCGGGTACATCGCCATGAATCCTGAAACAGGCACGACCACACAAGGAGAAACGATAGACGAAGCCTTGTTGAATCTGCAGGACGCGACGGCGCTTTATCTGGAAGAGTTCCCCATGGTTTCTTACGGACACCCGCTGATAACCACGTTCGATATCCCTGCTCATGCCTAAGCTGCCGCACATCTCTGGTGCCCATGCCGTCAGGATATTTGAACGCATGGGATTTGTTGTTATGCGCCAAAACGGTAGTCACATCGTCCTGCGCAAAGGCTTGTCAGGATGCGTTATACCGAATCACAAAGAAATCAAGATCGGTACGTTGGCTAGCGTACTGCGTCAGGCAGGTGTGTCGGCGGAAGAATTTATGCGTGTGCTGCATGACTAGAAACATCGATAAAGATAAATACGTGTGTGACGTGCAGGTCAATGCAAGTTCGCAGGCGCTTTCGAAACAGGCTATACCAACAGAAGTCGATCAAACAAATTGGCGCAGTTTTGTTGGAAGGTTGAGTTAATCTCCAAATTTCAATGGTGACCTTATGGACGGTAGAATGGTCAGCGTGCCACTAGCCCGGTCATGGCGCTTGTGCGAGGCAACGCCCGCGCAGCGCAATCATTGGGAATTTATTGGTGACGGCATAGGCATCCACTGGCCTGAAGTTGATGAAGACATCAGCGTGGAAGGCATGCTGTATGGCGCGCCTGCTCCAAGGCAGATGGTGCAGGCTTAACAGAAACAAACCGTTGGGTTACTGTCACCGACAAAACCCAACCAGAAAACTAAATGTTATTATTTAAATCAATAAGTTGGGACTGACAATGAAACGTTTTACTTTTTTACCGCTGGCAGTGCTGTTAGCTGCCCTTTCAACCACCGCGTGCTCTGAACAGGCCGCACCCCCCACACCTACCATGGAGAAAAGCAACATGACTGAATTAATCAAAACCGACACTAAACTGGGCGAAGGCGCCGAAGCTACCGCAGGCAACCACGTTTCCGTGCATTACACTGGCTGGCTGTACGATGAAGCTGCACCTGAGCATAAAGGCAAGAAGTTCGACAGTTCACGCGATCGCAACGAGCCTTTTGGTTTCCCGCTCGGCGCAGGTCATGTGATCAAGGGTTGGGATCAGGGGTTTGACGGCATGAAGGTGGGCGGTCAGCGCACGCTGATTATTCCTTCCAGCATGGGCTATGGCGCCCGCGGTGCGGGCGGCGTGATCCCACCGAACGCAACGCTGGTATTCGACGTAGAACTATTGGGCGTTAATTGAACCTTTCTTTCTGAACAGGCGTAAAATTCTGCGCCGGGCTATGCATAACGGGAGAGGCTGATGTTTGAGGTACGAGTTCATGGTCGTGGCGGCCAAGGCGTGGTGACAGCCGCAGAGATGCTGTCGGTTGCCGCGTTCGAGGAAGGACGTCATGCGCAGGCCTTTCCCAGCTTCGGTTCGGAGCGCACCGGCGCACCGGTGGTGGCATTCTGCCGTATCTCCGACAAAGAGATACGTCTGCGCGAACCTGTCATGGAACCGGATGCGATCATCATTCAGGATCCCACCCTGTTACATCAGATCGACGTGTTTGCCGGATTAAAGCAGGACGGCTATGTGCTGCTCAATTCGCGTCACAGTATTGAGGAACTAGGCCTGGGCGAACTCATCAAGGGACGCAATGCAGAACGATTCTGCACCCTGTCAGCGACTGAGCTTGGTCTCAAGCATGTCGGCCGACCCATCCCCAATGTGCCGCTGCTGGCCGGATTCGCCGCACTCTCCGGCACGATCAAACTGGAATCGGTAATCAAAGCCATCAACGAGAAGTTTTCCGGAAAAGTGGCGTTGGGCAACATCGCCGCCGCCGAGGAAGCCTACCTGCTGGTGCAAGCCAAGATGAAGGAGTGGGCAGATGCTTAAGCAGACCGAAGGTTCCAAGGCCGTCGCGGAAGCCGTCGCGCTGTGCCGCCCCGAAGTGATCTGCGCCTATCCGATCTCGCCACAGACACATATCGTCGAAGCGCTGGGCGAAATGGTGAAGTCAGGCGAGCTGACACCCTGCGAATTTATCAACGTCGAGAGCGAATTTGCCGCGATGTCGGTGGCCATCGGCGCTTCGGCGGCGGGTGCGCGCGCCTATACAGCGACCGCCTCGCAAGGATTACTGTTCATGGCCGAGGCAGTTTATAACGCCTCCGGCCTCGGGCTGCCCATTGTGATGACGGTGGCCAACCGCGCCATCGGCGCACCGATAAACATCTGGAACGACCATTCCGACTCGCTTTCGCAACGCGATTCCGGCTGGATGCAGTTGTTTGCCGAAACCAATCAGGAAGCGCTCGATCTGCATATCCAGGCGTTTCGCCTGGCAGAAGAATTGTCCATGCCCATCATGGTGTGCATGGACGGTTTCATCCTGACCCACGCCTTCGAGCGCGTGGACATCCCCTCGCAGCAACAGGTCGATGCTTACCTGCCACCGTTTGATCCGCGTCAGGTACTCGATCCGGCAGAGCCGGTTTCCATCGGCGCGATGGTCGGCCCGGAAGCCTTCATGGAAGTGCGTTATCTCGCCCACGCCAAACAGATGCAGGCACTGGAACTGATCCCGCAACTGGCTGCCGAGTTCAGGGAAAAATTCGGACGTGAAAGCGGCGGATTGGTGCGCAGCTACCGCGCCGACGATGCCGAAACCATGATTATCGCAATGGGCTCGGTGCTCGGAACAATCAAGGATACGGTGGACGAAATGCGCGACGAGGGGCACAGGATCGGCGTGCTGGGCATCACTAGTTACCGGCCCTTTCCTCTGGAGCAGGTGCGCGCGGCGCTAATACACTGCAAACGATTCCTGGTACTGGAAAAGAGTCTGGCGGTCGGCATGGGCGGCATTCTCGCCACCGATGTGCGCATGGCGGTAAGCGGCACGGGCCTGAAAGGTTACACCGCTGTCGCGGGCCTGGGCGGACGACCCATCCCAAAATCCTCGCTGCATAAACTTTTCCGCCAGGCGGAAAAGGAAGAGCTGCCACCCGTCACCTTCCTCGATCTGGACTGGGATGCGGTCAACAAACAACTGGAACGCGAGCGGCAGAGCCGCCACTCCGGCCCCATCGCCGAAAATATACTGCATGACAAGGGTATCGTTTCGGCCAAGTTCGGTTAGGGATAATCATGGGTTTTCAACCAGTCAAGTTTTACCAGACCGGCACTTTCACCGTCGGCAACCGCCTGCTCGCACCAGACGAGCGCATCAATAGTCGCAAAATAAATATAATTTGCATTTTATATTTCCCCAGACCTAGAATGCACTTATGAATACCGTCCTGTCACCGCTTGAATCAGAATTCGCCACGTCCGACGAAGCCGATGCTTACGATGCCTGGTTTCGCTCAAAGGTGGAAAAGTCGCTACAACAAGCGGATGAACCGAATGCAGTTCGCCTCTCACATGACGAAGTCATGTCAAAAGCCCGCGCCAGAATTGAAGCAAAGATAAAAGAGAATGCAGCACGTCGTCTGGCTTGAAACAGCAAGCCGGGATTTAGACCAAATTCTCGGTTACATAGAAGACCGCAATTTACTTGCCGCGTTAAACTTGCAAGAGTCCATCGAATACGCAGTTTCGCAACTCCCGTTCCATCCTTATCTCTACCGACTTGGACGAGTTCCCGGCACACGCGAACTGGTCGTCCACCCAAATTATTTGGTGATCTACCGGGTGGCAGTTTCAGCCATTGAGATCATCAACGTGGTGCACGCCAGGCAGCAATACCCCTTTTAACTTTCTATACGATTAAGGAAGCCAAATTTATTGCCCTACTGAAATTAAAAATGGTGATATTTTTCGGGTGGGACTCGCGATTAAGTTGGCTGGGGCGAAAAATGTAAAGGCTGCGGTTGCAGGGGCGGCAACGGCGGCAAGGAGCAAATAGTAATCATGAATAAACCAGAAAATTGAGTTAGGAGACATCATGGGTTTTCAACCAGTCAAGTTTTACCAGACCGGCACTTTCACCGTCGGCAATCGCCTGCTCGCACCGGACGAGCGCAGTCTGCAATCAGGTGAGGCGCGCAGCAACTCGATTAACTCGGGCCACAGGGCGTGCCAGGGATGCGGCGAAGCGCTGGGCGCGCGTTATGCCATCGACGCGGCGATGGCGGAAAGCAATAACCAGCTGATTGCGGCGAACGCAACCGGCTGCCTGGAAGTGTTTTCCACGCCTTATCCCGAATCGTCCTGGCAGGTGCCGTGGATACATTCGCTGTTCGGCAATGCGGCGGCAGTTGCCACCGGCATCGCGGCGGCAATGAAGGTGAAGGGGCGGCCTGAGGTGCGCGTGGTGGCCCAGGGCGGCGACGGCGGCACGACCGACATCGGTTTCGGCTGTCTGTCCGGCATGTTCGAGCGCAATGATGACGTGCTGTACATCTGCTACGACAACGAGGGTTACATGAATACCGGCGTGCAGCGCTCTTCGGCCACACCTCCTGCGGCGCGTACCGCAACCACCATGCCGGTCGGCCCTGAGCCGGGCAACGTGTTCGGTCAGGGCAAAAACGTGCCGGAAATCGCCATGGCGCACGGCATTCCCTATGTTGCCACGGCGACGGTCGCCGACCTGCGCGATCTGGAATACAAGGTGCGTAAAGCCATGAAGATGCACGGTGCGCGTTACATCCATATTTTCGTGCCTTGCCCGCTGGGCTGGGGCACCGCCTCGCATGACACCATCCGCATGGCGCGTCTGGCCAAGGAATCAGGCATGTTTCCGGTATTCGAAGCCGAACACGGCGAAGTCACCGGTGTACTGAAGATCCGCCACAAGGTCGAGGTGGAAGAGTATCTCAAGCCGCAGAAACGTTTCGCCCACTTGTTCGGCAAGAACGCCCATCCCGAAACGGTGGCGCGCATGCAAGCCATTGCCGATCGCAACATCCGCAAGTACGGCTTGCTGGAAGAGGAGGAGGTACAAAATGCCTAACAAGCCGTTTGCGATTACGCTTAAACCCGGCACCTCGCTGGCCAATCTGACTGGCACTTGGCGCACCGCGCGCCCTGTCTATCTGGATCGCCTGCCACCGTGCAACAACGCCTGCCCGGCTGGCGAGAACATTCAGGGCTGGCTGTTTCACGCCGAATCCGGCGATTATCAACAAGCCTGGCGCGTGCTGGTGCAGGACAATCCGCTGCCTGCCGTGATGGGGCGCGTGTGCTACCACCCCTGCGAAGGCGCATGCAATCGCGGACAACTGGACAGCGCCGTCGGCATCAATTCGGTCGAACGCTTCCTGGGCGATGAGGCGATCAAGCTAGGCTGGAAATTTAATGCCCCCGCCGCTGCCAGCGGCAAGAAGGTGCTGGTAGTCGGTGCCGGGCCATCGGGCCTTTCCGCCGCCTACCATCTGGCACGCATGGGCCATCAGGTCGAAATCCATGAAGCAGGCCCGCTGGCAGGCGGCATGATGCGTTTCGGCATTCCGAAGTATCGCTTGCCGCGCGAGGTGCTGGATGCCGAGGTTGCACGCATCGTTGATCTGGGCGTGACACTCAAACTCAACACCAAAGTGGAAAATATCGAGCAGAGCATGAAGCAGCATGGCTTCGATGCGGCTTTTCTGGCGGTCGGTGCCCATATCGGCAAGCGCGCTTTCATCCCCTCCGGCGATGCCGCGCACATCATAGATGCCGTATCCGTGCTGCGTTCGATGGAAGGTGAAGATAAGCCGATGCTGGGCCGCAAGGTCGTCGTGTACGGCGGCGGCAACACCGCGATCGACGTGGCGCGCACGGTCAAGCGCATGGGCGCCGAGCCGATTGTCGTCTATCGCCGCACGCGCGATAAAGCACCCGCGCATGACTTCGAAATCGAGGAAGCACTGCAGGAAGGCGTGATGATCAAGTGGCTGTCCACCATCAAACAGGCTGATGCGGGTCAAATCACGGTCGAAAAAATGCAACTCGACGATAAGGGCTACCCGCAACCGACAGGTGAATTCGAAACGCTTGCAGCCGACTCCGTGGTATTGGCGCTCGGACAGGACGTTGATCTTTCCTTGCTGGAAGGCGTGTCCGGCCTGGAGATTGTGGACGGCACGGTACAGGTATCCGCCAACATGATGACCGGCCATCCCGGCATCTTTGCCGGTGGCGACATGGTGCCGTCAGAGCGCACCGTTACCGTGGCGGTAGGTCACGGCAAAAAGGCCGCGCTCAACATCAACGCCTGGCTGAACAATGCGACTTATGAACCCGCACCCAAGCATGAACTGGCCAGTTTCGACAAGCTCAACCCGTGGTATTACTCGGATGCCGACAAAACAGTGCGCCCGATGCTGGACATCATCCGCCGCCAGACCAGCTTCGACGAAGTGCAAGGCGGGCTGGATGAGAGCAATGCTTTATTTGAGGCACGCCGCTGCCTGTCATGCGGAAACTGCTTCGAATGCGACAACTGCTACGGCGTATGCCCGGACAATGCCGTCATCAAGCTGGGGCCCGGCAAGCGTTTCGAGTTTAACTACGATTACTGCAAAGGTTGTGGCATGTGTGCGACGGAATGCCCTTGCGGCGCAATTGTGATGGTGCCCGAAGAAACCTGATGGGACTGGTTTCGCAGCCGTTGCTGGCATTCGTGCCGTTTGCGGTGCTGTACATGAACCAACCCCTGAAGTGGGATTATCTGTATGCCGCGCTGTGCATGATGGGCGCGGTGTATTTTATTTTCAGAGCGTAAACGAAACTGATGATGAGCAAACCAAAACACATACATATCCTCGGCATCTGCGGCACCTTTATGGGCGGCATTGCGGCCATCGCCAAGCAGGCCGGTTACCGCGTCACCGGATGCGACGCCAACGTCTATCCGCCGATGAGCACGCAACTGGAAGCGCAAGGCATCGAACTGATCACCGGCTTCGGCATCGAACAGCTTGAGTTGAATCCTGACATTTATGTGATCGGCAACGTGGTCACGCGCGGCAATCCGCTGATGGAAGAAATTCTGGGCCGCAACCTGCCTTATGCCTCCGGCCCGCAATGGCTGTCGGACACGCTGCTGAGAGACAAGTGGGTACTGGGCGTGGCGGGTACGCATGGCAAGACCACCACCGCGTCGATGCTGGCCTGGATACTGGAACACGCAGGGCTGAATCCCGGCTTTCTGATCGGCGGCGTGCCGCAGAATTTCGACATCTCGGCGCGCTTAAGTGGCCTCCCCTCGCCCGCAAGCGGGAGAGGGGTTGGGGGTGAGGGGACGCCGTTCTTCGTCATCGAGGCCGACGAATACGACACCGCGTTCTTTGATAAGCGCTCCAAGTTCGTGCATTACCATCCGCGCACCGCGATCCTGAATAACCTTGAATTCGACCACGCCGACATCTTCGCAGACCTGTCTGCCATCGAGACGCAATTTCACCATCTGGTACGCACCGTGCCGGGCAACGGCCTGATCGTCAGCAACGGCCGCGAGGAATCCTTGCAACGCGTATTGGCGCGCGGTTGCTGGACGCCAGTGGAACGCTTCGGCTCCCCTCTCCCGCTTGTGGGGGAGGGGTTGGGGGAGAGGGGTTGGCAGATCGACGCGGACAATCGCGTAACCCTGAACGGTGAGCTGCAAGGCACGCTGCACTGGGAACTGCTGGGCGAACACAACCGCATGAACGCGCTGGCGGCTCTGGCCGCCGCGCGCCATGTCGGCGTGCCAGTCGCGCTGGGGTTGGAGGCGTTAAGTCGGTTCAAAAACGTGAAGCGTCGCATGGAAGTAAAAGGCGTGGTCAACGGCATCACCGTTTATGACGACTTCGCCCATCATCCCACCGCGATAGCCACCACCGTTGCCGGCTTGCGCCACAAGGCGGGCAACGCACGCATCCTCGCGGTTCTGGAACCGCGCTCCAACACCATGAAGCTGGGCGTAATGAAAGATGCCCTGCCCGGCAGCCTGAAAGATGCCGATCGGGTGTTCTGCTATTCGGGCAATCTCGGCTGGGATGCCAGCGGCGCACTGTCCCTGATGGGCGACAAGGCAGTTGTCATCGACGATCTCGATACGCTGATTGAAGCCATCGCGACCACAGCACGTCCGGGCGATCATGTTCTGGTGATGAGCAACGGCGGCTTCGGCGGGATACACGACAAGTTATTGAAAAAGCTGGTGTAGCAGTTCGGGCGGATCAGATTGACTGCCTGCTTTCGGGCAGCATATTGCTCATATTTCGCTCGCGCTTTTTCATCCGCCATTTTTTGCTCATAATCGCCGTTACCCTATCCACAAATGTGGCCTCATTCAGGTGAACTTCACGCTAAACCTATCACTAAAATGATCAATGGCATATTGGAAGTCCGCAATCCTTTTGAACAGTAAAGGAAAATGCACGAATTTGAGGCGGCCAGTGCACCAATGATACCGACTGGTGCTCCAGGTTAAATCAAACGTTCGGCACGTAAATATATAACATATTGATTACATATAATAATTAACCAATTTAATTTCTGGCATGAGTATTGCTTTGTAGTAGGCATCAACGAATCAACGGCGGTTCGGAGGATTTGAAATAAAGGACAAAGGCGTCCCACTGCGTACATGCGCAGTTGGGCGCCTTTTTGTTTTTAAATTGTGAGTTTGTAATTTAACCGGATACAAGGAGAGTAAATCATGCAGAGCACTCATAAACTGGCAGCTGCCGTCGACGGCAGTGGGAAAACCCGTTGCGGTTTTCTTAAGATGACCGCAATTGCAGTGTTTGTGTTGAGCGGTGTTGCGTCGCTCGGTATGGCACAGGCTGCGGTTGGCAAGGCGGAACAGACGTCGTTGAAGTTTGGTTTTATCAAACTGACCGATATGGTGCCACTGGCGATTGCTTACGAGAAAGGTTATTTCGAGGATGAGGGCTTGTCCGTCATGCTTGAGGCGCAGGCAAACTGGAAGGTGCTGCTTGACCGTGTGGTCACAGGTGAACTGGACGGCGCGCACATGCTGGCCGGTCAGCCTATTGGAGCCACCATTGGGTTTGGCACCAAGGCCAACATCATCACCGCATTCAGTATGGATATGAACGGCAACGGTATCACCGTTTCCAACGCCGTGTGGAGCGAGCTCAAGAAGAAGCTGCCGATGAAGGATGGTAAGCCGGTACATCCGATAGACCCCAAGTATCTCAAAGCGGTTGTCGACGATTACAAGAAGCAGGGCAAGCAATTCAAGATGGGTATGGTATTTCCTGTGTCCACACATAATTACGAACTACGCTACTGGCTGGCAGCAGGCGGCATGAATCCTGGCTACTACGCGCCGGCCAAGGGCGACACCAGCGGCACTATCAAGGCGGACGTGCCGTTGTCTGTGACACCTCCACCCCAGATGCCGTCAACCATGGAGGCGGGCACAATAGACGGTTACTGCGTGGGTGAGCCGTGGAATCAGCAGGCGGTGTTCAAGGGTATTGGTGTGCCGATTGCCACCGACTCCGACGTGCAGAAGAACAATCCTGAGAAGGTATTCGGTGTTTCCAGGGCATGGGCGGAAAAAAATCCAAATACGCATATCCATGTCGTAAAAGCGCTGATCCGCGCGGGTTACTGGCTGGATGAGCAGAACAACAAGAACCGCATGGAAGCGGTAAAGATTATCGCCAAGTCTCAATATGTGGGCGCAGACGAAAAAGTTATCGCTAACAGCATGACTGGAACCTTCGAATATGAAAAAGGTGACAAGCGTGCCGAGCCGGATTTCAACGTGTTCTTTCGCTACAACGCGACCTATCCGTACTACAGCGATGCGATTTGGTATCTGACACAAATGCGTCGCTGGGGACAGATTGCAGAAGCGAAGCCGGATAACTGGTACCTCAAAATGGCGAAGGAAATTTATCGCCCGGACATTTATGCCATTGCTGCAAAGGAGTTGATCGCCGAAGGCAAGATGAAGGCAGCTGATTTCCCGGATTTTTCCAAGGAGACCGGGTTTAAGGGCGCGCAAAGCGGCTTCATCGACGGTGTGGTGTATGACGGACGTAAGCCGAACGAGTACCTCAACAAGTTCAAGATAGGCCTGAAGCGCAACGATCAGCCGAAATAAAAAGTGAAAAGGCCCCGGCGCAGGCCGGGGCGAAAATACGGAGCGAGGTAAGCATGAGCACAACAATACAACTATCCCTATGGCAACGTCTGGCTGCACTGCTGCAGTCCAATGGTGAATCGAGAGCGCGGATAATTTTGCGCAGTATCGCGCCGCCGTTGCTTGGCATCATCGTTTTTCTCGGTATCTGGCATGTCGCGGCCAGTGGTGTCCAGACATCGCTGGGCACGCTGCCTGGGCCGGTTGCAGTGGCCAGTCAAGCCGGCAACCTGTATCAGGAGTATCGCAACGAGCAGGCGCGTGAGACTGCGTTTCATGAACGTCAGGAAGAACGCCGTGCGGAGTTCATGGCACAGAATCCGGGGCAGAAATTCGATGTCATCAGCTACACCGGCCAGCCCACCTATCTGGACCAGATATTCACCAGTCTTTACACGGTATTCATCGGATTCATGCTGGGGACGATCATTGCCGTGCCGCTTGGGATACTGTGCGGGTTGAATCGCACGATACAGGCGGCGCTCAATCCGCTGATCCAGATTTTCCGGCCGGTATCGCCGCTTGCCTGGCTGCCCATCGTAACGCTGGTAGTGAGTGCGCTCTATGTCAGTGCAGACCCGATGTTTGCGAAGTCTTTCCTGGTTTCGGCGATCACGGTGACGCTGTGCTCGATGTGGCCGACGCTGGTCAATACCGCCCTGGGTGTGGCGTCCATAGATAAGGATCTGCTCAACGTTTCCAAAGTGCTGCGTCTATCCACGCGTACCAAGGTGATGAAAATCGTCATTCCATCGTCGCTTAAACTGATCTTTACCGGTATGCGCTTGTCTCTCGGCGTGGCATGGATGGTGCTGATTGCAGCCGAGATGTTGGCTCAGAATCCCGGTCTGGGCAAGTTTGTCTGGGATGAATTCCAGAACGGCAGTTCGCAGTCGCTGGAACGCATCATGGTGGCGGTATTCACCATCGGTTTTGTTGGCTTTCTGCTCGACCGCTCCATGCATACTTTGCAGCAAATGGCTAGTTTCGGCCAACGCTCCGACTAAGACGAATAATCAGGAAAATTGAATCATGTCCAACTATCAACTTGCAGTAGAAGAGTCATATGAAGCGCTCTCTGCACCGGAGGCGGGGGTGCTGAGCCTGGAGTTCAAGGGTGTCAGCAAATCGTTTGGCACCGGGGCGCAGCGTACGGTCGTGCTGAAAGACATCAATCTGCAGATCAGGGAAGGTGAATTCGTCGCCATTGTCGGTTTTTCCGGCAGCGGCAAATCCACCCTGATCTCGCTGATAGCGGGTTTGCAGCAGGCTGATGAAGGTGAGGTGCTGTGCAACGGTCAGGTTATCGAAGGGCCGGGGCCGGATCGGGGTGTGGTGTTTCAGAATTATTCCCTGATGCCGTGGATGACGGTACGTCAGAATGTGGCGCTTTCGGTCGACCAGGTATTCAGCAAGGCCACTCAGGCGGAGCGTACGGCACGGGTCGAGAAATACATAGACATGGTGAATCTCACTCCTGCCATGGATAAAAGGCCGTCCGAACTGTCAGGCGGCATGCGCCAGCGGGTATCGGTGGCGCGTGCCCTGGCGGCTGCACCGGATATCCTGTTGCTTGATGAGCCGCTGGGCGCGCTGGACGCGCTTACCCGTTCCAAGCTGCAGGATGAGATCATTCGTATCTGGAGTCAGGAGAAAAAAACCGTCGTGCTTATCACTAACGATGTGGACGAAGGCATCATCATGGCCGACCGCATTATTCCCTTGAACCCGGGGCCGAATGCAACGCTGGGGCCGGAGTTTCACGTGACCTTGCCCAGGCCGCGCGACCGGGCGGCGATCAATCATTCACCGGAATTCAAGCGTATCCGCCGCGAAGTGACCCAGTATCTGATGCGGGTCGGCTCTGAAAAAAATGCGGCGACTGAGAATAATGTCGTCAGCTTGCCACAGGTTCTGCCCAACACCTCGCGAGAACATCAGCTTGAAGCGAATCGGAAGCCGCGCAATGTCGTCGCTGTGGAACGCTACGTCGATTTCTCGCAGGTATCGAAGATTTATCCGACCCGAAAAGGACCGGTTAAGGTCGTCGATGGCTTTGATCTCAAGATACGCAAGGGCGAGTTCATTTCCGTTATCGGTCACTCAGGCTGTGGCAAATCGACTGTGCTGTCCATGATGGCAGGCCTCAACGATATTAGTGCAGGTGTCATTGTTCTGGACGGGCGCGAAGTCGACAACGCGGGGCCGGATCGCGGCATTGTGTTTCAGGCACCCAGTCTCGTGCCATGGCTAAGTGCTTATGAGAATGTCGCTCTGGGTGTGGAGCAGGTTTACCCGCATGCCAGCAAACAGGAGCGCCGGGATATTATCGAGAATTATCTGGCTCGGGTAGGGCTGGCCGAGGTGTGGGATAAGAAAGCTTCCGAGCTTTCCAATGGCATGAAGCAACGTGTCGGTATCGCCCGCGCGTTTGCGCTCTCGCCCAAGATGCTGTTGCTCGATGAGCCGTTCGGCATGCTGGATTCGCTGACGCGCTGGGACTTGCAGGAGGTGCTGATGGAAGTCTGGACGCGTACCCAGGTCACAGCCATGATGGTCACCCATGATGTGGACGAAGCGATTCTGCTTGCCGACCGCGTGGTGATGATGACCAACGGGCCGAATGCCAGGGTGGGCAAAATACTGGAAATCAACCTGCCGCGTCCGCGCACGCGCAAGATGTTGCTGGAACATCCGGATTATTACGCTCTGCGCGAGCAACTCCTTACCTTCCTCGCCGAATGCGATCATGCCTGACGGAAAAAGACGCCCGCTTCCATGCGGGCGCGCAACCCATCTGCAAGCTGCAATCGCTCAGCGAGCCGATCGCAAGCGAGCAATTGCCTTGTGTCGCGTCACTTGATCGACAGTAGTGCGAAAACGATAATGAGCAGGATAAATGAAACGCCTTGCCAGAAAATGACCGGATTGCGTTCTAATAGCGGCGGGCGTGTTTTATTCAGAAAGTCCTTGTTCGGATGACGCAGGTCAAATATGAACTCGGATAACTCCTCGTAACGCTTGTATGGATACGGATGGACGGCCTTCCTCAGCGCCTCATCAATCCAGGCTGGGATCTCACGATCATCATCCAGTGCCGAATCATATTTTAGTTTTCTTTGAGCCGCTTTTGTTCTGGATTTTGCTACTTGAGTTCCATAGGGCAGTTTTCCTGTCAGCATTTGATAGCTAATCACACCTAAAGAAAATATATCCGAACGCGATGACCCCGCTTCACCCAGAAAATATTCGGGTGCGGTGTATTGTGCCGTGCCCAGTATGTTATTTTGCGTCAGGGTGGTGGTAATTTCCGTAATGCCGGCTACGCTTGTCGAGCCAAAATCAATGATCTTCACTGTGCCCGTGTTGTCGATCATGATGTTGTTGGGCCTCAGATCCTGATGCAGCATTTCCATGCGGTGAAAAGCGAGCAATCCTTTGGCAATCTGTTCAACTATGCCACGCACTGTTTCTACGTCGGGCTTCGGATGGTCTATCATCCACTGTGCCAATGTCTGGCCTTCGATAAACTCGGTGACGATGTAAAAATAGTTACGTTTTCGGGTCTGTAAGCATGGTTTTAGTACATACGCACTGTTTATGCGCCGGGCGATCCACTCTTCCATCAGAAATCGCTCAAGGTAGGCCGGATCAGCCCGGAGGTCGATTGAGGGGGTTTTTATGATGACCTGAGCGTTTGTTTCGGCATCAATGGCCAGATAAACATGACTGCGACTACTGGCGTGCACCTCCCTGACAATGTGGTAGCCGTCAAAAAACGTTCTGGCATCCAGGATTGGCGGGAAGGGCAGTTCGGTTAATTTTTGATAAATCTCGTTTTCATCCTGACCGGGTAGCGTATCTATCCTGATGATCTGAGCAGTGAGATTATCCGTACTGCCTTGTTCGTATGCTTCGCCTACGATTATTTTCGCCGCACCATTCAGATCATTTTCATATTCATGAATAGTATTGATGATGAAATTCTCCCGGGCATATTCATAAACACCGTCGGTCGCCAGTAAAAATATATCCCCCTTAGCCACCGGCAGCGCTTGATAATCGATTTCAAGCTGCGGATTAATGCCAAAAGCACGGCTCAACTGGCTTTCTTCAGGCGAAATCCAGTGTCGATGATCTGTGGTCAATTGCTCCAGGGTATCGTCGCGCAGCCGGTAGATGCGCGAATCGCCCACATGAAGAATATGCGCCGTTGTAGATTTGATAATGAGTGCGCTTAAGGTGCATACATAGCCTTTGTCTTTATCGTATCGGTGCTGACTCTGTTGCGTCTGTGAATGCAACCAGGAATTGGTTGCCATCAATACGCGTTGAGCCGACTTCTTGACCGACCAGGCTTCCGAAGTGCAAAAATAATCCGCTAAAAAGCTTTTAACGGCCGTTTCGCTGGCAATTTGGCTTACCTTGCTACTGCTGATCCCGTCGGCCAGCGCAATGGCAATGCCCTTGGAAGTCAAAAGAGGCTCTGCAGGCGTATAAATGCCGTGAAAATCCTGATTAATTTCCTTGCGTCCTTTGTCAGAATGTTGCCCTGCAGATATTTTTAATTGGGTGGACATTTTTTATACGGAAGGTGTCTCAGCCATTCGTCAGAACCGCTGTTGTCCATTCCTTGCTCATCCCGCTTCCTTTTGCCAGTTCGGGCAAAGTCAGCTTTTTGCTCAATTTCTGCGTGATGATAAGTTCGGTAACCTCGTTGCGTGTCATGGTGTTTCCTTTGCGGATTTTGCCTCAGAGCCTCTGGCCCTGGCAGGGCTGAGGCTCGCCGGCTTAATGACGCTTAATTAAAGGAACGCTTGGGCGCGGTTCTGATGTGTGTGGTGTACAAAGTCAAACCGGTAAATGCCAGGCCACCCACCAGATTCCCCAGAACGGTAGGAATCTCATTCCATATGAGGTAATCCATCACGGAAAAATTTCCGCCGAGGATCAAGGCTGACGGGAACAGGAACATGTTCACAACAGAATGCTCGAAGGTCATAGCAAAAAATAGCATGATGGGCATCCACATTGCGATGACCTTGCCGCTTACGGTCGTGGAGATCATCGCACCAACGACGCCCAATGAAACCATCCAGTTGCACAGCATGCCTTTGATAAAGAGTGTCAGCATACCCGCGGCACCGTATTCCTTGTAACCCAGCGTACGTGATTCACCGATACCGGCTATCTTTTTGCCCACTTCACCGGGTTCAATGGAGAAGCCGTAGGTAAAGACTATCGCCATCATTACCGCCACGGTGACCGCCCCCGCAAAATTGCCTGCAAAAACCAATCCCCAGTTTCTTAAGATGCCGCCGAGGGTGACACCCGGACGCTTATCAAATAAGGCAAGCGGCGTTAAAACAAACACACCGGTCAGCAGATCGAACCCCATCAAATACAGCATGGAAAACCCGACCGGGAAAAGCATGGCGCCTACGAGGGCAGATCCAGTCTGAACGGCAACGGTAATTGCAAATACGGCAGCCAGGGCGAGAATGGCACCGGCCATGTAAGACCTGATCAGTGTATCTCTGGTTGACATGAAAATTTTGGATTCGCCGGCATCCACCATTTTTGTAACAAACTCTGAAGGGACTAAATAAGACATGCTCTTTCCTCTCTAAATAAAATTAATACGGCTGCATCATTGAAGAGCTATTTTTGAATGTGCTGATACATGGATGTAAAAGCAATAGTTATGCCAGAGCGAAAAAATATTCCCTATCCTGCTGTTTTATTTATTTATTTCCCTGAAATATAGCCCGGTTGGATGCGGGTTCGTAGCACCCTTTTAGTGCGGTGCGGGACCGAACTGGTGCCGTATTCACAGGAGGACTGCCAAAGCGGCGCGTTTTGGTGCATAAAAATTTGAATTGTGCACAGTTGGTGCGCCGCGCATCCGGCATAGCTTGAATTGCCCTTATATTGCCAGGGGTGTGTCTGTGGTGGTGACACCTTCTAT
This sequence comes from Gallionella sp., assembly GCA_030645775.1. Classification (GTDB taxonomy): domain Bacteria; phylum Pseudomonadota; class Gammaproteobacteria; order Burkholderiales; family Gallionellaceae; genus Gallionella. The sequence continues at coordinate 20,228 of JAUSLX010000168.1, forward strand.
CTACGGGCACTTTGTGGTTTATGCACGCCAGAGTCAGCGATGCGATGCGTTTTTATCAGTCACACGGTGATGTTTTTAACGCGGATGAAGCGCATTTTTATAAAGTGGCACAGGATTTGCTTGTTGGTACCGGACATTTATTGAATTTTGTTTAAAGGGGGACAGATGAACAAGCAAAAACAGAGACTGGTGGTTATAGGTAACGGCATGGCGGGCATACGTACGCTTGAGGAGTTGCTCAAGATGTCACCGGATGAATATGACATCACGGTGTTCGGTACGGAGCTGCAACCTAATTACAACCGCATCCTGCTCTCCCCGGTGCTGTCCGGTGAGATGAAGTTTCAGGATACCGTGTTGAATGACTGGAGCTGGTACCAGGAAAATAACATCACGCTGCATGTCGGCAAGACGGTGAACAAGATAGACCGGGTGCGCTGTCAGGTTGAAACTGAAGATGGCATGGCTGTGCCCTATGATCGTTTGCTGATCGCAACCGGTTCGAATCCGATCATGCTGCCGATACCGGGCATGAATCTTCCCGGCGTGCTGGCCTATCGCAGCATAGACGATGTCGAGAAAATGCTTGCAGCAGCCAAGACCGGCAAGCGCGCGGTGGTGATCGGCGGCGGCTTGCTGGGTCTGGAGGCCGCAAATGGCCTGTCTTTGCAAGGCATGGACGTGTCGGTGGTGCATCTGTGCGACTGGCCGATGGAGCGCCAGCTGGACAAGGTGGGTGGCGGTCTGTTGAAGGAAGCGCTGGAAAAGCGCGGGCTCAGGTTTTACCTGTCACGCCAGACTGAAGCGATTCTGGGTGACGACAAGGTCAGCGGTCTGCGCTTTGTGGATGGCGAGGAAATCGAGGCTGATCTGCTGGTGATGGCCGCAGGCATACGCCCCAATATCGCTCTGGCCAAGGCGGCAGGCATCCATTGCGAACGCGGTATCGTGGTCAGCGACACGATGCAGACTTACGACCCGAAGATTTATTCGGTCGGTGAATGCGTTCAGCATCGCGGGCAGACCTACGGGCTGGTCGCTCCCTTGTTCGAGCAGGCCAAAGTGGCGGCGAACCACCTGGCCCGTTACGGCAGGATGCGTTATGAAGGTTCTTCGGTCTCTGCCAAGCTCAAGGTGACGGGCATTGATTTGTTTTCTGCCGGTGATTTCAATCCCGGCGAGGGAGACGAAGAGCTGCTGTTGCAGGATTCCGCGCGCGGCGTATACAAAAAACTGGTACTGCGCGACAACAAGCTGCGCGGCGCAGTTCTCTATGGCGAAACCATGGACGGCCCCTGGTATTTCCAGCTGATGCGCGACGGGACTGACATCACGGAGATGCGTGAGCACATTCTGTTCGGGCAGATGCATCTGGGAGATTCCGGTCGCGGCGGGGTGTCCAGCGTGGCAAACATGCCGGATACGGCGGAAATTTGCGGTTGTAATGGCGTATGCAAGGGAACCATCGTCAGCGCCATCATCGATAAAAAGCTGTTTACGCTGGAAGAGGTACGCGCCCATACCAAGGCATCCGCTTCCTGCGGCTCGTGCACCGGCCTGGTAGAAGCCATTCTGGCCAACACCCTGGGCGGTGATTATTCTGCCAAATCAAGCAAGAAGGCGATCTGCGCCTGTACGGAGTCCGCACACCAGGATATGCCGCAGGCCATACGCGATCTGGGGGCGAAGAACATCCCCGATCTGATGCAGGCATTGCAATGGAAAACGCCGGATGGCTGCCATATCTGCCGTCCCGCACTGAATTATTACCTGATGACCGCCTGGCCGGGCGAATATCAGGACGACAGCCGTTCGCGCTTCATCAACGAACGGGTGCACGCCAATATCCAGAAAGACGGCACCTACTCCGTGATTCCGCGTATCTGGGGCGGCGTGACCTCGCCAGCCGAATTGCGTGCGATTGCCGAAATCGCCGAACGGCATGAGGTTCCTACCGTTCATATCACCGGCGGGCAGCGCATCGGTTTATACGGTATCACTAAAGAAAATCTTCCCAAGATGTGGGGCGAGCTGGTTGAGGCGGGCTTTGTGTCCGGCCATGCGTACGGTAAATCGCTGCGCACGGTCAAGACTTGCGTGGGGTCGGAATGGTGTCGCTTCGGCACCCAAGATTCCACGGGCCTGGGCATCAAGGTCGAAAAGCTGACTTGGGGTTCGTGGACGCCTCACAAATTCAAAATTGCCGTTTCCGGTTGTCCGCGCAATTGCGCCGAGGCGACCATCAAGGACTTCGGCATCGTCTGCGTGGATTCAGGCTATGAGATTCACGTCGGTGGCAATGGCGGGATCAAGGTGCGCGTCACCGATTTCCTCTGCAAAGTCGAAACGGAAGCACAGGTGCTGGAATATTGTGGCGCTTTCATGCAACTGTATCGTGAGCAGGCGCAATATCTGGATCGCACCGCACACTGGATAGAGCGTGTCGGTTTGGCCTACGTCAAACAGCACATCGTCGATGATGCGGCAGGGCGGGTCGAATTGTATGCACGCTTCCTCGAATCCCAGCGTTACTCGCAGGATGACCCCTGGAAGGAGCGCGCCGAAGGGAAGGATGCGCATGAATACGCGGCATTGGCGGTAATTTCGTAGGTCGGAATTTATTCCGACAGGGTTTGCGAATCGAAGAATCGTCGGGTTGAAACCCGACCTACTATCAAACAAGGAGCAATGTAATGAACTGGATACAAGTCGGCAATCTGGAAGATATTCCGCGCCAGGGTTCACGAATCATCAAGACTGCAACGGGCGAGATTGCGCTGTTTCGCAGCGTGGACGATCAGGTGTTCGCGTTGAACAATCGTTGTCCGCACAAAGGCGGGCAGCTGTCACAAGGCATCGTGCACGGCACACGCGTCACCTGTCCTATGCATAACTGGGTCATTGATCTGGAGTCGGGCGAGGCCGTCGCACCGGATAAAGGCTGTGCGCACAGGCATGAAGTACGGGTTGCACATGGCGTGGTGTTTCTTGAAGTCGGCAACAAGGTACAAGGCACGAGGTGTGAGTAACCTCCAAACCATGAAACCTCAGTCCTCAGTCCTTAACCCTCAGTCCTCGGTCTTGACCACCTGTCCTTATTGTGGCGTTGGCTGTGGTGTTGAAGTCAAGGTCGGCGCGGAGACGGTCACTTTGGCAGGGGACAAGCGTCATCCGGCCAATTCCGGGCGGCTGTGCTCCAAGGGTGCGGCGCTGGCTGACACGCTGGATAACGAAGGGAAGTTGCTTTACCCACTGGTAAATAATCGCCGTACATCCTGGGAGGATGCGCTGGGGCGTGTCGCTTCCGGGTTCAAGAAAATCATCACAGAACATGGGCCGGAGGCGGTCGCTTTTTACGTGTCCGGGCAGTTGCTGACCGAAGATTATTACGTCGCCAACAAGTTGATGAAGGGATTCATCGGCAGCGCGAACATCGACACCAATTCGCGCCTTTGCATGTCTACCGCAGTGGCGGCCCACAAGCGCGCTTTCGGTGCCGATGCGGTGCCGGTTTGTTATGAGGATGTCGAAACCGCAGACCTGGTCGTCATAGTTGGTTCCAACTATGCGTGGGCACACCCCGTGTTGTATCAGCGTCTGGTCGCCGCAAAAAAAGCGCGGCCCGAAATGCAGGTGGTCGTGATTGACCCGCGTCGTACCGCGACCTGTGATATCGCCGATCTGCATCTGGCGATTGCGCCGGGGGCGGATGCGTATCTGTTCAACGGTCTGCTGCATCATTTGCGCCGCGAGGACGCACTTGATCTGGCTTACGTCGAGGCGCATGTGGAGGGCTTTGCCGCTGCCTTTGCGGCGGCGCGCGAAGGCGGATCGATTCCGAAAGTGGCACGAATTTGCGGCCTTGCCGAGACACAGTTGGGCGAGTTTTATCAATTATTTGCGCGTACCGGGCGCACCGTGACCATTTTCTCACAAGGCATCAACCAATCCTCCAGTGGCGTGGACAAGGCCAACGCGATTATCAATGTGCACCTGGCCACCGGGCGCATAGGCCGTCCCGGCATGGGGCCTTTTTCGGTAACCGGTCAGCCCAACGCGATGGGCGGGCGGGAAGTGGGCGGTCTGGCCAATCAACTGGCGGCCCATATGGATTTCTCCGATCAGGCCAGTGTGGATCGGGTGGCGCGCTTCTGGAATGCGCCTAACATCGCACAGGCACCGGGTCTGAAAGCCGTGGATATGTTTCAGGCCATCGCCTCGGGAAAGATCAAGGCAGTTTGGATCATGGGCACCAATCCGGTGGTCAGCATGCCAGATGCGGATCGGGTGCGTGCCGCCCTGTTGGGTTGCGAGCTGGTAGTGGTATCCGATTGCGTGCAACACACCGACACCACCGCCTGCGCCGACATTCTGCTGCCCGCCACAGGCTGGGGCGAAAAGGACGGTACGGTGACTAATTCCGAACGATGTATTTCCCGGCAGCGCGCCCTGTTGCCCGCATCGGGCGAAGCGCGGCCGGACTGGTGGATCATCTCCCGGGTCGCACAACGGATGGGCTATGCCGAGGCGTTCGACTATACCAAGCCAGCGCAGATTTTCCGCGAACATGCGCGCCTGTCGGGTTTTGAAAACAAAGGTAACGGGCAAGCCCGTCTCCCTCTCTCTAACTCTGATGAAACAACTAGCCATTCGTCTAAGCTGTCAAAAAACGGCAGCCAAGACGCTGGTTATCTCCCGCAAGCGGGAGAAAGGACAACCGAATCGCTACGCGAATTTCATATGAGCCGCGCCTTCGACATCAGCGCCTGGTCGGAACTGAGCGATGAAGAATACGATGCACTGCTACCTGCGCAATGGCCAGTGTACCTTACACCCCCCTTGGAAAAAGGGGGGCAGGGGGGATTTAACGGCACACCGCGACTTTTTACAGACGGGAAGTTTTATACGCCCAACGGCCGCGCACGCATGGTCGCCGTCGCGCCTCGACTACCCGCCGTGGCGGTGGATAGCGATTTTCCGCTGGTGCTGAATACCGGCCGGATACGCGACCAATGGCACACCATGACCCGTACCGGCAAGGTGCCGCGTCTGAACGCACATCTGCCGGAACCTTTCGTACAAGTTCAAATGTCCGACGCGCAAGGCTACCAGCTTGCCAATGGCGGCTTGGCGTGCCTGACCAGTCGCCACGGCAGCATGCTGGCGCGCATACAGGTCAGTGAAGATCAGCGCCCGGGTTCGGTGTTCGTGCCCATGCACTGGAATGATGCGTTTGCCAAATCGGCACGTGTGGACGCGCTGGTCGCACCGATCACCGATCCGATTTCCGGTCAGCCGGAATCCAAACACACGCCGGTACGGGTGGAGTCCTATCAGCCGGCCTGGCAGGGTTTTGTGCTCAGCCGTGTCCGGCTGGAATTGCCGGATACTCGTTACTGCGCCCATTCACAGGGTGCGGGTTACTGGCGACACGAGATCGCGGGCGAGCGCATACCACAGGATTGGTGCGAGTGGGTGCAAGCGGCCTTGCATCCACGACCCCCTCCCCCTTGCAGGGGGAGGGTTGGGGTGGGGGTAGAGCCGAGAGGAAATCTTGAATTCACCCCCTCCCCAACCCTCCCCCTGCAAGGGGGAGGGAGTGATGCAGAGAACACTTGTCAGTGGCTTGAATATCGCGATGCGGCGATGGGGCGTTATCGTGCCGCCTGTATTCTGGATGGTCGTCTGGAAGCGGTGTTTTTTATAGCAATGGATCATCGTTTGCCGGAACGCGAATGGCTCGCCAGCCTGTTTGGAAAAGCCAAACTTGAAGCCGCCGAACTAGCCGGATTGTTGGCCGCCCGCCCGCCCAAGGGGGGCGATACGGGGCATATCGTTTGTGCCTGTTATAGCGTGGGTGAAAAGACCATACTGAATGCGATTCAGGAGCAGGGTTTAGCCAGCGTGGAAGCGGTTGGTCAGTGCCTGAAGGCAGGCACCCAGTGCGGTTCCTGTGTGCCGGAAATTCGCCGCCTGCTGGAGCACCATTAACCCTAAGCCGGACAAGCCGCACCAAACTTGTAGGTCGGGATTTTATTCAGGAATATAAGCGATGAAACCACTTTATTCCTGAATAAAATCCCGACCTACGAAAAACACAAATCATGTCACGTTTTGCGATTCGTTTTGCTCTTTCCCTCGCTTGCGCGGGGGAGAGCGTAGCGAGGAGGCAATTGGAAAGGGGGAAACGAGGAAACGGGCATGGCGAGCTTCATTGTCAGGGGTGGCTCATTGCTATGCACGTTAAGCCTGTTTACACCCCGTAGGATTCCGGCAGGGTGCTGCGCGAAAATCCGCTGCGGGAAAAGTCGCGGTCCGCCGACATGTAGCGGGATAACACGGACTGCGTGGACATGCTGAAGCCGCGATACAAGTCCATGTCATAGTCGGACATGCGTATTTTGTGCGCCGCATTGCCGAAATCACGAATGAATTCATCCCATGTGGCGTAGCGCTGCTCCTTGTTTTTTTCCAATGCGCGCTCGATGACGGCAGTCAATTCCCCGGGCAGTCCCCGGCGATAAGTCGCTATCGGCGTGATGGGAAAGTTGTGAATGGCAATCCGCGCATCGAATTCGGTCTCGGCTTCAAAAGTGTGCTTGCCTGTCAGCAGGCGGTAAAGCACAGCCCCCAGCGCATAAATGTCGGCGCGCTGATCGAGCGCTTCTCCATCCAGCTGTTCGGGAGACATATAGGCCAGACTGCCCGCTACGACTGCACCCATCTCGCTTACCGGAATCGCACAACCGAAATCGGCCAGTTTGGCGACTCCGTCAGGTCTCAGAATGATATTGCCCGGCTTGACATCGCGGTGAACGATGCCGAGTTCCGCCGCATAGCGCAAGGCATTGGCCACCTGTTCGACCACGGACAGCACGGTCTGGATGGGCAGCAGCGTGTCGTCGCGCTCATGGTTATCGAGCGGTTTGCCGTTGATGTATTCCATCACCAGATAGGCGCCGCTTTTCTCGTTCAGGTCGGCATCCAGCACATGGACTATATTCTTGTGATGCATTTTGAGTCCCAGTTCCACCTCGGTGGCGAACATGGTTTTATAAATCTCGGATTGGCGTCCACGGCGCAGTTGCTTGATGGCGACTGAAGCGAGCGTTTTGACGTGCTGGGCGTGATACACATCGGAGGTCGCACCACTGCCCAATAGTTTGACGATGGAATAATTGCCTATGTGGGTCGGGCTGGCGGCCATGCATTAGTTCATTGGATGGGACGCGTTATCCGACAAATCCGGGCGGAAAGGTTCAATTACTTGAACACGATAGTCTTGTTGCCGCACACCAGCACGCGGTCTTCGACGTGGTAGCGCAGGCCGCGCGCCAGCACGGTTTTCTCGATGTCGCGCCCGTAGCGCACCAGATCATCGACTGTGTCGCCGTGGTCTATGCGCACCGTGTCTTGTTCGATGATAGGCCCCGCATCCAGCTCGTCAGTGACGTAATGACAGGTCGCGCCGATCAGCTTGACGCCACGCAGATACGCCTGGTGATAGGGTTTCGCACCGACGAAGGAAGGCAGGAAGCTGTGGTGGATGTTGATGATTTTCCCCGTATAACGCCGGCACAGGAAAGGCGGCACAATCTGCATGAAACGCGCCAGCACCATGGTGTCGCCCCGGTATTCATCGAACAGTGCGGCGATTTTTTTAAAGGCGGCCAGCTTGTCCTGCATATCCACGTGGATAAACGGGATGCCGTGCCATTCGACGAAACTGCGCAAATCCTCGTGGTTGGAGATCACGCAGGGGATGTCCACTTGCAATTCACCGCTGCGCCAGCGATGCAGCAGGTCGTCCAGGCAATGATCCTGTTTGCTGACCAGAATCACCAGACGCTTGTTCAGTTTTGAGTCAGAAAGTTGCCAGTTCATCTCGAACGTTGCTGCCAGCGCGGCAAAACGGCGGCCAAATTCGTCCGCCGCGAAGGGCAGCGAATCGGCGCGTATCTCCTGACGCATGAAGAAGCGTTGCGCCTCCAGTTCGGTGTGATAACTCGCTTCGACGATAAATCCGCCGTGCTCGGCGATGAAGCCGCTCACTGCGGCGATAATCCCAGCCCGGTCGGGACAGGAAATGGTCAGGGTGTAGTGGTGAGTGGTCATTGCGTGTTACCAGAAATAAACTGCAAGGATTTTAACGGATAAGCTCGGCGTGTTCGTAAAAAGAGTGAACTCAGTTCTCAGCCTTCCTCAGTTTTTTGCAGTGCTGTCCGTCAATTGCTTAAAGTTCCCGGTCGAAATTACTGGCTTGCCGGTTTGCAGCTCAATATCCTTGCGCGTCCTGCCCGCCACCTCACCGCCATCTTTCGCGTCCTTTTTCAGCGGTTCGATGCCTTGTGAATCACGGTCACGGTGCAACTTGGTGGTTGTCGCTTCGCCCAGCATGGTCAGGATAAGTTCGATGTCTGTCATGTGGTCACGCAGGTTTTCACGCGCCAGCGACTTAACTTGCCTGTATTCGTCCACCTTCAGATCGAAAGTGCCTTGCATAATTTCGGGAATATGCAATTCGCGTAACGATTCGTTCGCCTCCTCGCCCGCGTGCGGGAGAGGATTGAGGAGAGGGCGGAGTCAGGATGGCAAATTCCAGGCCGGATGCAATGCCGCGCTGCTTCCATTCATCGGTCAAATCCTGTCGCACCGCGATACCGCGCAAGCGCTTGTCTATCCACCCCTTCGGATAGCCCTTCTTTTCGTATAAATCCTGCATCCGCCCCATCGCAAGCTCAGGATTTTCGATTTCCTTTACCCGCTCGTAACCCACTTTCGCCAGCCAACGCTTGAATGGTTCTGCCTGTGGCGAAGGGATGGACTGAATGATGCGGAACAAGCCCTCGGTGTTGGCGCAATTGGTTTTCCTTAGTTTTCCGTCTGGTGCCAACAGAGGAAGGGGGGTACAAGTTGTACCCCAGTTGTCATCCAGCAGCGGGTCACGGCTGCGCATTTTTTTGATGTATTGCTTCACATCTACCGAATCAGTTAACACCGCCACCACATCAACAATGGCAAACCACCACTCCTCGTTATGCCATGCACGGCGAATCGACTTTTCCTGAAAAATAGCAGCGTGAGCGACGGGTTCAATTATTGTGTCTGTCTTGCTCATGAATTTTATCTCCCCTTTTCAGTTGCCTGTCTGGCTATGCAGCAAGAAATAATCGCGATTATGAGTATTGCGGTGATGGGGCATGTTTATGTCCGGCGAACTATTTGATGATTCTTTCTAGCGCGCCATCTTGCAAACACTGTAGGTTTAATAGTGCAGGCGATCGATTAAAAAATTCACGTAAAGGAGCTTTTGCGCTATGCCAGCCAGCACCATCCGTAATCCAAATAAATTCGCTTTTGTATTTTTGATTCTCCGTGTCTGTATGCCCATGCTCTGCGAAAAAGGCACTTACATCTTTATATTCGCCAGCAGTTGACTTAAGTTTTGAACCGCCACCACCATAAAAATTCGTCTCGATAAAGTACAAGCGGTTTGCTATTTGCACAGCGAAATCTATTCGTCTATCAGTTTTATCTACCGCAATATCAATATGCCATTCCGCTTTAATTTTGGCTTTAGTAGCTTGCGCCATATAAACACCACCTTGTTTCGAGGCTGCACTTGCGATGAATGGCTCAACTATGCTTTCCATCATCGTTCCAGTTCTATTTTTCCTCGCATTAGAATCTAGGCCAACCTCTGCACCCGTCGCGTATTCCTGCTTCGGTATCTTCATCATTTGCCTTTCCAAAAGTAGCGTTAATTTTACGTCACCTTTGGAGGACTATTTTTCGGGGGGAGTCTCAATCACCAAGAGCCAATTAATTAGAGCTCGTAGAACGCCCTATTTCAGTATCAAAATAATCATCTGAACTTAGAATAATCTCTTCATGCTTATAAAGTAAAGTTGCCTTTTCAATAGCATTCTCAATTGAATTTGCTTCAATTTCAATAATTTTAGAAAGCGTTTCTTTTATTTTAATTTCAAAAGTCTTCATAGTCTGCCAACGCCACGCGGCATCTTCGGACGAACCCAGCCGTTACGCTTCAACTCCCTACTCAGCGTCTCCGCAGAACGACCAAGTTCACGAGCAATTTGACTAGGCTTGAACCCCATCGATAACTGTGTCTGGATCATCGTTCTCTCTTCAATACTCAACTGCTTGTATATTTTTCCCATGCAATATTTTCCTCTAAAAACGTTGCACTTGGTTTTTGAGCGCGCCCTTCTTTTTAGGTAAGCGCGAAGTAACAAAGCATCATTCGGGAAATTTATTGCCCCCTCCTACTCATCACTTATTCTAAGTGCGATTGCGGCAGCCCATTGATTACGTTCTATTTTGCTAATTGTTAATTACCAAGCCCAACTCGATTTCGATGCTCCGAAATAAATGTAGTCGCAGGTTTGATGCCCCGTGGCAACTTGAACTGAGACGTGCATTGTTGCCGCCAGATTTCAATTGCACGAATAGTCTGCGGGGATTTCCAGATTAAATTCAAACCGTCGTCCATCGCGAAGTAACCGTTCTCAAATAACTTGTCGTGCAGGGTGCATAAACAGATGGTGTTGGAAAGCAAGCCGCGTGCTTCGGGATGGTCAGCCCAGCGAGCAATATGGCTGGAGACTAACAGTCCTTTGTCATTAACATCGCACAGTGCACAACTATTACGGTAGTTAGCAAGCGTTTGTTTCCGTAGCGCGTTCATTCCTCTTCTGACCCGAAGCAATGAGACATCGCTGGATGTTTCAACATCGGTTAATACAAGCAGCCCTTCCTCAACGGCATTCTCCAATACATCATCGGGCAGGTCTTCGTCTGCAGCGCTGACGGGGACTTGGTTAAGCGTATATATGCCCACGTCTGAGAAGAATAAATATTTTTCATCTCGCAACTCTTGCAATACTCGGCTGACCGTTTGTCCGGGTGTTTTTCCGGTACTGCCAGTGTCTCTGGTGATGTTGCTTAATTCTTGTGCGAGAAAGACATCACGCTCGATGCGAATGGTTGAATTGCGCGCCGCATATCTTTCCAGTGCAAACTTGACGGCTTGATGCCAAGTGAATGACATAAGTTGATCCTTTTAATAAGTAATTTCTCGACTTGATCCTAACATGCTGTGCACTGGATTGGATCGGAACTATCCAGAATCCGGCAACTGCCATCAACTACACAAGCTGCCTAATTCAATAACTCCTTGCTTCAATGAAGATTTCAGGCGGACTCCAGCTCGATTCTGAATTTTTTGCCCAGTACGGAGGCTGCACTGGACAGGGTGGTGAGGGTCAGGCTGGTATCTGTCGCGTCGAGCAGACGGTTGAGTGACGCACGACTGGTATGCATCTTCTTGGCCATTGTGGTTTTGGTGAGGTTTTGCGCTTTCATTTCTTGGCCTATCTGCCAGGCGATTACACGCTTGACGGCCACCGCTGTTGCTTCGTCCAGTAAGGCTTCTTCACCCAAAAAGTCATCGAAGCTGCTGCCGATATTTTTTGCTTTCATTATTCACTCCTCATTCTGTCTGTTGCCAATTTCAGATCGGGTTGCGGCGTTGTTTGAGATTTTTTGATAAAGCCGTGCAGTAAAACGATCATGCTGTTTGATACCGTAAACAGCACGCGCGCAATACGGTTTTCCAAATGGATGCGCACCTCCCAAAGGTCTTTGTCCATTTTGCGTACCAGGGGCATACCCAGTGGCCAGCCAAACTGCACGGTCTTGATGTCTGCACCTATCATTTTTCGGTCGCTGGCAGACAGCTCGCGTAACCAGTCGCGCACAGGTTCTGTGCCGCCATCGGTCTTGAAGAATCTGACTTCGAGTTTGTGCATTTGCGAAATGTATCAATAATGGTACGCGCAAGCAAGCTTCTTTGAGTTTATTTGTAGTGGTATTGGATAGCGTGCTTTGTTCACGGTGATGTTATGGAATGTGAATTGTTTTCAGTTTGATGCCGAACTGCCAAGTGGGTACTGACAAGCATTTCGTCCAATTTTTGTAGCACTCCTGCCACAGAATAATATTCACCTGTTTTCCGCGCCTCATCGCGTGCAGCTAATCCATACGACAAAAATTCCTGCTGTTGTAGGCTTGTCATTTTCAGGCAGCTTCCTCAAATGGCATTTTTCATTCGGGGAAAACCAATACGGCAGGGTGGCAGCGGAGCGCGGGTGCCTGGCTACGTTGGGCAATAATGTTGTTATACTATGCGCATATCAAGACAATATAACAGGAAGACTGCCATGTCCATCAGTGTAGCGTCCCCAAAAAAAGCCACCAATATAACCCTCTCCGCCGATGTGTTGAGTGAGGCGAAGGCTTTGGGCATCAACATTTCTCAGGCGTGTGACCAGTTTTTGCGGGGCTTGATCACGCAGGAGCAGGAACGACGTTGGCTGGCTGATAACGCCGAATTCATTGCGGCCTACAATGCCGGCGTGGAGCGCGATGGGTTGCCGCTGGATGCGTGGAGGAGCTTCTGACATGGCGCGCTTCGAGGTCTTTCGCAACAGTGGATCCCATGCCGATGACGTTCCTTACTTGCTGGATGTGCAAAGCGATTTGCTGCATGGCCTGGAGACGCGGGTTGTTATTCCCCTGCGCCGCTGTGACCGATTCCTCGTCAGTCGGATTCCGCAGCGCTTGACGCCGGTTTTCAATATTGAGGGTATCGCCTGTATGCTGGAAACGCCCAAACTGGCCGCCGTGCCGCAACGGTTGCTCAAACAAACGGTGTGCTCGCTGTCCGCCGAACAGTCCGTGATAACAGGCGCGCTTGATTTTCTGTTTCAGGGGTTTTGAGTGGGACCTTGCGGATGCCAGGGGAACGCTGTTGTTCCGGGCGGGCGTGTTGCTCAAAACCTGTGAATACGATAGTGTGCCGGTGGAATTTCCGGCATGAAGTCATATCTGCCGGATATTATTGTCCACGAATTTGTCACCATTGATTGAAAGCACTGCCATGAAATATTTGAAGTCCGAGTTGCCCATTGCCATCGCGCTCATCCTGCTGGGATTGGGTTTTGCACTTGAACACAGCGCCGTGGAACAGGGCGGCGCGCTGCTGTGGGGGCTGTTGCTGGTGATACTCGCTGCGGTCATCGGCGTGGCGTTCCGCATCGCGCATCACGCAGAAGTGCTGGCGATACGCTTCGGCGAGCCTTATGGCACACTCATTCTGACAACCGCAGCGGTAGCGGTGGAGGTGGTGATTCTGATCGTGTTGTTGCAGGGTGCGCCGAATCCGACACTGGCGCGCGATACTGTGTTTGCCGCGATTATGTTCGACATCAACGGTATTCTCGGCTTGGCCGCCATCGTCGGCGGACTCATGCACGGCAGCGCCAAATACAATGTGGATTCGGCCAATTCCTTTGTCGCCATGCTGCTGGTCGCGATTGGCATCGGTATGTTCATCCCGGACTTCGTTCCCGATGAGCAATGGTTGGTTTATTCCGCTTTCTCGGTGTGTGTGATGGTGGTGATGTATATCGCTTTCCTGCGCTTGCAGACGGTCGAACATCGTAAATTCTTCGAATATTCGGCCGAAACCGAAGAAGAAGCGCACGATGAAGCGCATAGCCCGAATAGTCTGCATATCGCGATCATGCTGGGTGCGGTCGTGCTGGTCGGTCTGCTGTCGGAAGTGTTATCCGTGTTGCTGGATGCCGGGCTCACAGGCAGCAGCTTGCCCAAGTCTATCCCGGCGGTGCTGGTGGCGCTGATTTCCGCCAGCCCGGAGATACTCACGGCGCTCAAGGCGGCGCAGCAGAACCGCATGCAGACCACCGTCAATATCGCGCTCGGCGCTTCGCTCGCCACCGTGCTGCTGACGTTGCCGGTGATCGAAGCCATCGCGTTGTTCAACGGCGAGCGTATCGAGATGGCCTTGACGCCGGTGCAGGGCGGCATGCTGTTGCTCACTTTCCTCGCCGTGATGAATAATCTGCACGACGGTGAAACCAACGCCATCGAAGGCATCAGTCACTTTGCCCTGTTTGCCGCGTTTATTGCGCTGGTGATGATGGGGGTGATTTAGCAGCCTGTCAGCCGTTTGCAAATGCGTGTGGCAAGGGTTGCGCGCTGATGTCTTCGCCCCACAATAGCGACATGATGCGAGAAGCTTGCGTTGTATCGCCGCTGGTAAAAAACAGTTCTGTAGGTCGGGTTTCAACCCGACAGGTCGGATGATCGGGCAATTCGGTTAACAATCGGCTTTTCAAATGGCGCGCAACGGCGGCGCCGGTATCCACCAGCATGATGTCCTCGCCCACCACTTCGCGAATCAGCGGGGCTAAAAATGGGTAATGGGTGCAGCCCAGGATCAGCGTATCTGCGCCGCGCTCCAGCAAGGGCGCAGTGTAACGTTCGACCAGTTCGCGGGTTCGGATGCTGTGCAGCTCGCCCAGTTCCACTTGTTCGACCAGTCCGGGACAACCCTGGGTGATGATCTTGACTGCTCCGGCATAGCGTTCCAGCAAGGCTGCGAAACGTGCGCTTTCCAGCGTGCCTGTGGTCGCCAGCACGCCGATCACGCCGCTTTTTGTCGCGGTGACGGCAGGCTTGACGGCAGGTTCCATGCCGATGATGGGACAGTTAAAATCACGGCGCAAGGTGGCCGCGGCGGCCGCGGTGGCGGTGTTGCAGGCGATAACGATGGCCTCCGCGCCTTGGGAAAGCAGGAAGTTGCTGAGGGCAATCGAGCGCTGCTCGATGTAGGACGCCGTTTTGTCGCCGTAGGGTACATGGCCGGAATCGGCAACATAGATCAGGTGCTCATTCGGCAGGGTCTGGCGGATGTGGTGCAGCACCGACAACCCGCCGACCCCGGAATCAAAAACGCCGATTGCTGTCATGCCTGAACATCCCTCATCCCCAGCCCTTCTCCCGCCAGCGGGAGAAGGGAGTGTTAAATCGACATACCCTGATCGCGCAGATATTCTTCATAGGTGCCGTGGTAGTCGGTGACGCCCTTGGCAGAAATTTCGATAATGCGCGTGGCTACCGATGACACGAATTCGCGGTCATGGCTGACGAAGATCACCGTGCCCTTGTATTCGAGCAGTGCGGTGTTGAGCGATTCGATGGATTCCATATCCATGTGGTTGGTCGGTTCGTCCATCAGCAGCACGTTGTTGCGTTGCAGCATCAGCTTGCCGAACAGCAGACGCCCCTTCTCACCGCCGGACAGCACGTTGACCGGCTTATGCGCATCGTCGCCGGAAAACAGCAGGCGTCCCAGTGTGGCGCGCACAGTCTGATCGTCGTCATTCGGGCCGCGCCAGTAGGTCATCCAGTCAGTCATGATCTTGCTATCTGCAAATTCGGACGAGCTATCCTGTGCGTAGTAGCCAACTTTTGCCTTGTCCGTCCACTTGATGGCGCCGTAATCAGCTTGCAGATCGCCTGCCAGACAGCGCAGCAGCGTGGTTTTACCGATGCCGTTGGGGCCGATGATGGCGACCTTGTCACCCGCATCGATGCGGAAATTTACATTGGAGAGCAGCGGGCGATCAAAGCCCTTGGACAGATTCTCAACTTCCACGGCGGTGCGGTGCAGTTTTTCGCGTTCATCGTATTCAAAACGGATGAAAGGGTATTGGCGGGTGGAAGGCTTGATGTCTTCGATCTTGATTTTGTCGATCTGGCGCGCGCGCGAGGTGGCCTGCTTGGCCTTGGAGGCATTGGCCGAGAAGCGTGCCACGAAGGCTTTGAGTTCGGCGACTTTTTCCTTGGCCTTGGTGTTGTCAGCAGATTGCTGTTCGCGCGCCTGGGTGGAGGCCAGCATGTAATCGTCGTAAGTACCCGGGTAGGTGGTGATCTTGCCGAAATCCAGATCGGACATGTGGGTGCATACGCTGTTCAGGAAATGGCGATCGTGCGAAATGATGACCATGGTGCAGGTGCGCGCATTGAGGATGTTTTCCAGCCAGCGGATGGTATTGATGTCCAGGTTGTTGGTCGGCTCGTCCAGCAGCAGGATGTCCGGGTTGGAGAACAGCGCCTGGGCCAGCAACACGCGCAGTTTGAAGCCGGGAGCGACCGCACTCATCGGGCCCTGATGCAACTCGATCGCGATGCCCAGTCCCAGCAGCAATTCGCCGGCACGCGCTTCGGCTGTATAACCGTCGTATTCGGCGAACTCGGCCTCCAGATCGGCGGCGCGCATGTAATCTTCTTCGCTGGCATCCGGGTTTGCGTAGATACCATCGCGTTCCGACATCACCGCCCACATCTCGTCATGCCCCATCATCACGACATCCAGCACGCGATTGTCTTCATAGGCAAACTGATCCTGGCGCAACTTGCCCAGTCGCTCGGTCTTGTCCAGCATGACCTCGCCTGAAGTCTGCTCCAGATCGCGGCCCAGAATTTTCATGAAGGTGGATTTGCC
>JAUSLX010000174.1 GCA_030645775.1 Gallionella sp.
CATGGAAGAGCATCAGGTGACCATAGAAGGCGTGACGCGCCCCTTGCCCGCCCCGTTCTTCGTCATCGCCACGCAGAACCCGTCCCATCAGATCGGCACCTTTCCGCTGCCGGAATCGCAACTCGACCGCTTCCTGATGCGCATCGAGATGGGTTATCCCGACGCCCAGGCCGAGCGCGGTCTGCTGTCCGGCGTGGATCGGCGCGAAATCATCGCAAAACTCACCCCGCAGATGGATGCCGCAGAACTGCTGGCACTGCAACAGCACGTCAAACAGATACATGTTGCGCCGGCGCTGCTCGACTACGTGCAGGCCATCCTGCGCCATACCCGCGAATCGGCGCACTATACGCACGGCCTCAGCCCGCGCGCGGGGTTAGCCATTCTATCCGCCGCACGCGCCTGGGCACTGATAGACGGACGTGATGCCGTGATCCCCGAAGATGTGCAGACCATCCTGCCAGGCGTGGTCAGTCACCGCCTGCAAAGCGTAGTCGAACATCAACATTTGCTGACGCAGCAACTGATCGCAGCGGTGGCAATTCCCTGACACCGTGCTTGCCACACTCAAACAAAGCTTCAGCAACTGGCTGTTCCGCCCCAAAGTCGAGCACGGCACGGTCGTGCTCACGCAACGCCGCATCTTCATTCTGCCCACCCGGCAGGGGTGGGCACTCGGCTTGCTGTTGATCCTGATGCTGTTGGGCTGCATCAACTACAACCTGAGCCTGGGGTATGTGCTGACCTTTCTGCTGGCGATGATGGCGGTGATGTCCATGCTGCACGCCTTTCGCAATCTTGCCCATCTGGAAGTACACGCCGGCCGCAGTGACGCCGTGTTCAACGGCCAGACCGCGAGATTCCCCCTGCATTTCGGCAGCAAGCTGCCGCGCTACCAGCTTGTTCTGCGCGACGAAAATCGCAACAGCGTCATTTTTGATAGTCCTGCCAGTCAGGACTACGCAGTCGAATTCCCTCTGCACGCCACCCGGCGCGGCTGGCTGGAAACGGGCCGTTTGACGCTGTATACCGAATTCCCGCTCGGCCTGTTTCACGCCTGGTCGTATTTGCATTTTGACGCGCGCTGCCTGGTCTATCCCCGCCCTGTTCCCGATGCACCGCTACCGGCCGGCAATGCGCCGGATGGCGCGGGCAAACGCAGCAGCGCGGGTGACGACGATTTCGCCGGTTTGCGCACCTATGTTGCGGGCGATGCCTTGCCGCATATTGCATGGAAGGCCTACGCACGCGGACTGGGATTGCAAGTCAAGCAGTTCACCGCCCCGGTCGGAGAAACACTACGACTGAACCTCAACGATGCCCCTGAAACCGACCTTGAAGGCAAATTGTCACACCTGACACGCCAGGTGCTGGAGGCAGAAGCCCGGGGACTGCGCTACGGCCTGAGCCTGCCGGATGGCGAACTCCCTGCCGACAGCGGCAGCGCACATCGTGAAGCGTGTTTGCGCCGGATTGCGCTATTCGATTTGGAGTGCGCAGGCATGACTGCGCTGTCAGAAGGTGGCGACACGTCGCCACACTCCACACACTCCGTATGAAAACAACCCTCATCTACGGCCTGTTGCTGTCCATCCTGATGGCCATCGCACCCCATGCCTATCATCTGCCTCCCTGGGTCAGCGCCTTGTGTATCGTGCTGCTGGCCTGGCGCAGCCACCTCGCATGGAGCGGCAACCCGCTGCCCAAACGCTGGCTTTTGATGATACTCACCCTCACCAGCCTGAGCGGCATCCTGATCGATTTTCACACCCTGTTCGGGCGCGAAGTCGGCGTCACCCTGCTGATGCTGTTAGCCTGCCTCAAGCTGATGGAACTCCGCACGGCACGTGACGCCATGGCGCTGATCTTCCTCTCCTGTTTCATCCTCATCACTAACTTCCTGTACTCGCAGAGCCTGCTCACCGCGCTATACATGCTCGCCACGCTGCTCGTCATCGTAACCACCTGGGTGCATCTGCATGCGCCCGGCATCGCCGTCAAACCACGCCTGCGCATCGCGGTCGTGTTGCTGTTACAAGCCATTCCGCTCACCCTCATCCTGTTCATCCTGTTTCCGCGCGTACCAGGACCACTATGGGGTTTGCCGCAGGATGCCTTTGCCAGAAGCGGACTGGATGACACGATGTCGCCCGGCAGCGTGGGTCGCCTTGCACTGTCAGATGCCGTGGCGTTTCGCGTCAGTTATCGGGGCACGCCGCCGCCGCGCTCCCAGATGTACTGGCGCGGACCCGTACTATGGGACTTCGACGGGCACACCTGGACACCGGGCAGGGCCACGCGGGGCATCGCGCCTCAATTTGGCGCAACTGGGCTGGCGACCGAATACAGCGTGACGCTGGAGCCACACAATAAATACTGGTTGTTCGCGCTCGACATGCCGGACAACATCTCGGTGCCGGCTCGCCTTACGGATGATTTTCAGATACTTAGCCGTGAACCTGTCAACGAGCGACTGCGCTACGAGGCGCGCTCCCAACTCAATTATCACGCCAACCTGCAGGAATCGCAGGCGCAACTTCAACGCGCGCTGCAATTGCCGCAGACGCTCAATCCGCGCGCACGGCAGCTGGCCGCAAGCTGGCGCGCTGACGACGATCACACTGTCATGC
This sequence comes from Gallionella sp., assembly GCA_030645775.1. GTDB lineage: Bacteria > Pseudomonadota > Gammaproteobacteria > Burkholderiales > Gallionellaceae > Gallionella. The sequence goes on from JAUSLX010000174.1 coordinate 2,631, forward strand.
GCCGCGCCCTTGACTACTTCAAGCAGCAGAATTTCTACTACACACTGGAGCCGCCGCTGCTGGGCCGCAACAGCATGGACGATTTTCTGTTCGGCACGCGGCGGGGATTTTGCGAACACTATGCGTCGAGCTTCGTATTTCTGATGCGCGCGGCCCACATTCCGGCACGCGTGGTAACCGGATATCAGGGCGGCGAATATAACGCCTACGGCAACTACTACATCGTGCGTCAATCCGATGCCCACGCCTGGGCGGAAGTGTGGCTGACAGGACAGGGCTGGGTTCGCGTCGACCCGACGGCGGCAATCGCGCCGGAACGGGTGGAACGCGGTTTATCCGCCGCGCTGACAGACAGCGCTGCCCTACCCTTCATGGCGCGTAATCCGCCGCTCTGGCTGCGCGACCTGCGTTTGAACTGGGATGCCCTGGCCAATCAGTGGAATCAGAGGGTGCTGGCTTATGACAGCGAACGCCAGTTTGCCTACCTTTCCCGCTTCGGCATGGAATCCGTCAGCCTGCAGGTGATATACATGACGGCAGGACTGGGGCTGATGATCGCGCTGTTCGCGCTGTACATGCTGCGCCATCTGTTCAAACGCGAGCAGGACAAAACCCAGGCCGCCTGGCTGAAGCTCTGCCGCAAACTGGCCAGGTCCGGACTGCCTCGCGCCCCGCATGAAGGCCCATGGGACTACGCGACTCGCGTCGCCGCCGCCCGCCCCGAATTAGCCAACAACATCGAATATCTGGCCGCCCGCTATGTCGCATTGCGCTACGGCACGGTCAGCGATCCGCACACGCAAGGGGAATTCATCCGGCGAGCCAAAAAATTCCCGTCACTACGGATAAGGCCGAAATAACGGGAATTTTTTGTGCAATGCTATAATCCGCGCCATTCATATTGACTACGACCCTCATGTTCATCACCCGCCGACTGGAATTCGATGCCGGACATCGCATCCCCAACCACACC
>JAUSLX010000187.1 GCA_030645775.1 Gallionella sp.
TGGCCTTCCTCTTCCATCTGCTTGGCGCGTTCCATGACCGGCCCGCGTATGTCGTAACACACGTTGGCCAGCTTGTCGGATTTTAATATTGGTTTCACAGTAATATTTCGATATTGATTTGAAATGGTTTAAACATGGCAAGCAAGCCCGCAAGGGGCTTCCCCATGAAACATAGTCGCTACGCTCCTTGTTTCATGTGAAGCTCGCTGGGGGCTTCCCCATGAAACATAGTCGCTACGCTCCTTGTTTCATGTGAAAGGCCGTGATTTTACCTGTGCTGCCCGCGCACAGCAAATCGGATAGCAAACCTGCCCGTACACAGCTTGGGTTTGACGCATCGCAGGACAAACCTCTACACTCAGCGCCAACTCCTGCAATGCGAGGTCATCCATGAAACTGCATCTGGCCAACTTAGGCGAAACCAAACTATTCACCGGCTACGCGGACGACCATGTAATGGTCAACCGCGTACGCTACGACACCCCCATCGTGGTGCTCGCGGAAGCCGTCCACACCGACTGGGGCGTTGAGAATTTCGACACCTTAACCGAAGCACATTTCGAGTATTTTCTGGCACTCAAACCGGAAGTCGTCCTGTTAGGTACCGGCACACAGCAACGCTTCGCGCATCCGCGCCTGTACCGCGCACTGACCAATGCGGGCATAGGCGTGGAAGTCATGGATACACCGGCAGCCTGTCGCACCTACAACATTCTGGTGGAAGAAGACCGCAAAGTCGTCGCCGCGATATTGCTGTGAAGACAAAGCTGTGAAACGTGATGAAGCTGTGAAAGGTGAAGATAAGGCTGTGAAAGGTGAAACGTAGAACCGCTTTCACTTTTCACTTTTCACTTTTCACTTTTCACTTTTCACTTTTCACCTTTCACCTCATAGATAAAACTCATGACCAACTCACTTCAAAACGTCATCCGCCAGGCCGAAAGTGCCATCCTGGGTAAACCGCAGCAAATCCGCTTTGCGCTGGCCTGCCTGCTGGCGCGCGGTCATCTGCTGATCGAGGATTTGCCCGGAGTCGGCAAGACCACGCTGGCACAAGTCCTGTCGCGCACGCTAGGTTTGCAGTTCGCCCGCATCCAGTTCACCAGCGACCTGTTGCCTGCCGACATCCTCGGCGTATCGGTGTACGAGCGCGACAGCAACCAGTTCAAGTTTCATCCCGGCCCGATCTTCGCGCAAATGATACTGGCCGATGAAGTGAACCGCGCCACCCCCAAGGCGCAGAGCGCACTGCTGGAAGCCATGGAAGAGCATCAGGTGACCATAGAAGGCGTGACGCGCCCCTTGCCC
>JAUSLX010000192.1 GCA_030645775.1 Gallionella sp.
CTGGGCGCGGACATGCGCATCACTTCGACGCGCGTGCTGCCGCCAACCTATCGGGAAATGGCCGAGGCGCGCGGCTTGCAGGCGGTGGAGAGCCGCACTTTTCCCAGCATGGTGGCGTATCGCGAACAGGTGTTGCTTGCCGAGATTCAGGCTGTGGAATCGGGCTATCCGCTGCGCGGAAAAATCGAAATCGACGACGGTAATGGAGGGCGGGTGCGTTCAACGTTTTCACCTCCACCCCAGCCCTCCCCCTCAACGGGGGAGGGAGTAGTGGAACGCGGTACGGTGTGGGCGGATGAGCGTCTGATGCGCCGTCTTGATCTGCGCGTGGGAGCAGAAGTGAGCCTCGGCACACAGCGCTTTGTGGTGGCGGCACGCATCGTGAAGGACATCGACCAGACCCTGGGTTTTGCCAGCTTCGCGCCGCGCGTGTTGATGAATGAGGCTGATCTGGCGGCAACGGGCTTGCTCCAGGAAGGCAGCCGTATTACTTACCGTCTGATGGTCGCCGGGGAGGCGGCGCAGGTGGCGGCATTGCGTGCGCAATGGCTACCCCGGCTCTCCGGCAACGAAAGGCTGGAGGACGTGACGGATGCGCGTCCGGAAATTCGTGCCGCGCTGGAGCGCGCGGAACATTTTCTGGGTCTTGCCGCACTCACCGCCGCGATCCTCGCCGGGGTGGCAATGGCACTGACGGCACGGCGCTACGTCGCGCGCCATCTGGATGGGTGTGCGGTGATGCGCTGTATGGGCGCGCAGCAGGGGCAAGTGTTGCGGCTGTTCCTGTACCAGTTTTTGCTGCTGGGATTATTGGCGGTGCTGGCTGGCTCGCTGCTGGGCTACGTCACGCAAGCCATATTGATAGAGAGCATCGCCTCCATGCGCGAGGCGAGTTTGCCGCAACCCGGCATGTTGCCGGTGCTCAAGGCAGGAGCCAGCGGGTTCGCGCTGTTGATCGGTTTCGCCTTTCTGCCCTTGCTGCAATTGCGCCGCGTGTCTCCGCTGCGTGTGTTGCGCCGCGAAATGGGTTTGCCGACGATCAGCGGCTGGCTGATTTATGGTCTGGCGATTCTGGTGCTGGCGATCCTGTTTCTGTGGCAAGCGGGTTCGCTGAAGCTGGGTTTAACCGTGTTGGGCGGTTTGTTGTCCGGTCTGCTGGTGTTTGGCGTTCTGGCCTGGCTGCTGCTGCAGGGTCTGGCGCACCATGCCAATTTATTCGGTGCGCGCCATGCGCTCAATAACCTCGCGCGGCATGGCCGCAGCGCGGCGCTGCAGGTGGTTGCACTCAGTCTGGGCGGTATGGCGCTGCTGTTGCTGACGCTGGTGCGCGGCGATCTGCTGCAAAGCTGGCAGGGCAAGCTGCCAGCGGATACGCCGAACCGCTTCGTGGTGAACATCCAGCCCGATCAGCGGCAGGCCGTGCTGGATTTTGCGGCAGAACAAAAAATGCCGTCGCCCCAGTTGCTGCCTATGGTGAAGGGCCGTTTGCTTGCGATCAATGAACGCGCTATCAACGGCGGAAGCTATGCCGATCCCAGGGCGCAGGGATTGGTGGAGCGGGAATTCAATCTTTCCTACGCGGACAGAATGCCGCAGTGGAATGAACTGGTGAGCGGGCGTTGGTGGTCGAAGGGTGAAAACGGGCAGTTGTCGGTGGAGGAAGGCATCGCAAAAACGCTGGGCATTCACCTGGGCGACGAACTGACCTACGATGTGGCAGGCAGCCGTTTTACAGCAACCGTTACCAGTTTGCGCAAGGTGCAATGGGACTCCATGCAGGTGAATTTCTTTGTCATCGGCACGCCACGCCTGTTGCAGGATTATCCGTCCAGCTATCTCACCAGCTTTTACTTGCCGCAGGATAAGGTGCGGGCGGGCGATGAGCTGGTGCGGGCATTTCCCAATCTGCTGGTAATCGATACCGGCGCGGCCATTGCACAAGTGCGCAACATCATTGAGCAAGTTTCACAAACGGTCAGTGTGGTATTTTTGTTTACCCTGCTCTCCGGGGTGGTGGTGCTGTATGCGGCATTGCTGTCCACGCAGGACGAACGTGTTCATGAAGCGGCGATTCTGCGTACGCTGGGCGCGGACAGCGCCTATTTGCGCCGCCTGCATCTGGGCGAATTCGCCGTGCTGGGTTTGCTCAGCGGCCTGTTTGCGGCGGCGAGTGCGGCTCTCATGGGCTGGGTGTTGGCGCGCTACATACTGGAAATTCCTTATCAGTCAAATAGTCTGGTTTGGCTGACTGGCATGCTGGGCGGAGTGGTTCTGGTGATGCTGGCGGGATGGTTGAATACACGAAGACTGACCGAGATGTCGCCTATGCGTATTCTCAGGGAGGAATAACATGATGAATAATTGCAGATATTTTGCGTGGTGCGGATGTTGTTGGGAATTCCCTGCAACTTTGATACAATCCCTTCCGCTTATTAACTTACAACAGGGTGGAGTCATAAAATGTCTATTGAACAACGCGTAAAAAAGATCGTATCCGAACAACTGGGCGTCAATGAATCTGAAGTGAAGAATGAGTCTTCATTCGTGAATGATCTGGGTGCTGATTCCCTCGATACCGTTGAACTGGTAATGGCGCTGGAAGAAGAATTCGAATGCGAAATCCCTGATGAAGATGCAGAAAATATCACCACCGTGCAGCAAGCCATCGATTACGTCCTGGCGCATCCGAAATAATTCGTTTCAGTTTCCTTCAGAGTTGGCGGAGTTAATTTGTCTAAACGTAGAGTCGTTGTAACCGGCTTGGGGATCGTATCCCCGGTCGGTATTGGAATACCCACTGCCTGGCAGAATATCGTCGCTGGCAAGTCGGGAATCGTCAAAATATCGCATTTCGATGCGAGTCCGTTTGCCAGTCAAATTGCGGGTGAAGTAAGCAATTTTGATGTCACGCAGTACCTGCCTGCCAAGGATGCACGCCGTATGGGGCGATTTATCCATTTCGGCCTGGTGGCGGGGATGGAGGCGTTTGCGGATTCGGGTCTGGAAGTCACAGAGCAGAACGCAGAGCGCATCGGTGTGAACATCGGATCGGGTATCGGCGGTCTGCCGATGATCGAAGATACGCATAACGATTATCTCGCTGCCGGGCCGCGCAAGATTTCACCTTTCTTTATTCCCGGCACCATCATCAACATGATTTCCGGCAATTTGTCCGTGATGTACGGATTGAAAGGCCCGAATCTGGCGATGGTTTCCGCCTGTACTACGGGGACGCATTGCATCGGTGAATCGGCACGCATGATCGAATACGGCGATGCGGATGTGATGATTGCGGGCGGTTCGGAAGCGACCATCGGCCCGCTGGCGGTCGGTGGTTTTGCTGCTGCGCGCGCACTCAGTACGCGCAACGACGATCCGGCTACTGCCAGTCGTCCCTGGGACAAGGATAGAGATGGCTTCGTGATCGGTGAAGGTGCGGGTGCACTGGTGTTGGAAGAGTACGAGCATGCCAAGGCACGCGGCGCGAAGATTTATGCCGAAGTGACCGGTTACGGCATGAGCGGCGATGCTTACCACATCACTTCTCCGAACAGCGACGGCCCGAAACGCAGCATGCTGAATGCCTTGAAGAATGCCGGATTGAACCCCGATGAGGTGCAGTACGTCAATGCGCACGGCACTTCGACACCGCTGGGCGACAAGAACGAGACCGAGGCGATCAAGTTGGCTTTCGGCAATCATGCCAACAAGCTGGTGGTGAATTCGACCAAGTCCATGACCGGTCATTTGCTGGGCGGT
>JAUSLX010000196.1 GCA_030645775.1 Gallionella sp.
CACCAGCTTCATCGTCGTCACCCACGACCTGGAACTGGCAGGACGCATGCAGCGCAGTTTGCGACTGGTGGATGGTGTGCTCACGGCAAACTGAAGCGCCCAGCCTCTCGTATGGAGTGCGGCGACGTGTCGCCGCATTGACCGGGCGCTGACGAGTCAGCGCACTCCAAAATCAGATTACCTTATCTTGCCGGCCAGCCGCCGTTCTCTCGCACGCCATTTCAACAGCACCACCACACGCCAGCCGACGCGCACCGCGACATAGCCGACAATCGCCAGTATGACGGCAAGCAGCGGCAAACCTATCATCAATGGCTCTCCCAGCTTCACCAGCCAGTTTGCCACTTCGCTGACCCAGCTATTCCAGTGCAACGCCGGAAATTCCAGTTGCGCAACCGCCCGGCCGTTTTGCGCGCCGCTCACCCACGCACCCAGCTCATAAGCCAGCATATACAGCGGCACGATGGTGAACGGATTGGTGTAAAAGGTAACGAAAATGGCGACCGGCAGATTGACACGAAACAACACCGCCAGCGGCGTGGATGAAAGCACTTGCAACGGGCCCGGAACCAGCCCGCAAAACAGCCCCACCGCCACCCCGCCTGCCACCGAACGACGGTTCAGATGCCACAAATTGGGATGCTGCAGCCAGCTACCAAACGGTTTGAGCCAGCGGTTATTTTTTACCGATTCATGGTTCGGCAGGAACTGATGTAAATATTTTCGCATGACGGCATTCTAGCCGCGCGCTACGCTACGCGCATGGTTCTCTTCACTCTCTTCTTCACTTTAGGCATCTGGCTGCTGCAACAGCAGGCGGTGCTGCCTGATTTTTCCTGGGCCTGGCTGCTGAGTGGCATTTCACTGCACTATCCCCTCTCCCGCTGGCGGGAGAGAGCCAGGGTGAGGGGCACCAAGAACGGGAACCCCATTGAATATCGTCTTGCCATTTTTATTCGCATCGCATTGGTCGCCGCCTTTGCCTGCGGTCTCGGTTTTTATCACGCAGCCTGGCAAGCCGAACAACGCCTTGCGGTCAGCCTGCAGGATGAATGGCAGGGGCGCGATATCGAGGTAATCGGTGTAGTTTCCGGACTGCCGCGCCCCGGCGAGCGCGGCTTACGCTTCAGTTTTGATGTCGAAAAAACCCTCACGCCTGATGTGCAAGCACGTCCCCTCTCCCCAACCCTCTCCCGCGTTGCGGGCGAGGGGGCACACGAATCGCTACGCGAGATTCCCTTAAACGTCAACGTGCCGGAGCACATCTATCTCAGCACGTATTTTAATCCGCGCAGCAAGCCTCTGGAACTGCACGCCGGAGAACGCTGGCGGCTCACACTGCGCCTGAAGCAACCCCACGGCAGCAGCAATCCGCATGGTTTCGATTTTGAATTATGGGCGCTGGAAAATAATGTGCGGGCAGTCGGTTATGTGCATAACGCTGAAAAGCTTATGGCCGGGCACACTCAGGGCAATAATGTGCGCCTAGATGCGCTGGCCGATGGCGTGTTTTACCGGATTGAATCCTGGCGAGAAGCGGTGCGCGACAAGTTCAACGCCACGTTGGGCAACGCGCCCTATGCAGGAGTATTGAGCGCGCTGGCCATCGGCGACCAGAGCAGTATTCCGCAGGCGCAGTGGCAGATTTTCACCCGCACCGGAATCAATCATCTGGTCAGCATTTCAGGACTGCACATCACCATGCTGTCCGGCATGAGCTTTGCACTTTGCTACGGGTTGTGGCGGCGCAGCGCGCGCCTGACGCTGTGGTTACCGGCCCGCAAGGCCGCCGCAATCGCCGCCCTGCTGGTGGCGACAGGCTATGCTCTGTTGTCCGGCTTCGGCATACCCGCACAGCGCACCGTGTATATGGTGGCCGCCGTCGCCGCAGCGCTCTGGCTGAACCGCAATTTTTCGCTGGCCCAGATACTCAGCATCGCATTACTGGCAGTATTGCTTGCCGATCCGTGGGCGGTGCTCTCGCCCGGATTCTGGCTGTCGTTCGGTGCGGTAGCGCTCATCCTTTATAGCACTGCGCACCGCATCGGGCGCGCATTCTGGTTGCCGGAAGAAGGCAGCGGATTCAGGCATGCGCTGAATGACCCCTTCATTCAGGAACAAACGCCTCAGCACTTTTTGCTGCGCGGAAAAAGCCTCGCGTTCTTGCGCGTGCTACGGGAATACGCAACCGTACAATGGGCGATGAGCATCGGCCTGATTCCGCTGCTGCTGGGATTATTCCAGCAAGTCTCGCTGGTGTCCCCCATCGCCAATGCCTTTGCCATCCCGCTGGTGAGCCTGATTGTCGTGCCGCTCGCTTTACTGGGTGCGGCATTGCCGACCGATGTGCCGCTGTGGCTGGCACACATTGCGCTGGACTGGACGATGATCCCGCTGCAATGGCTGAACGATCTGCCCCGGGCTGTCTGGACGCAACATGCCCCGCCGGCATGGAGCATCGTGTTCGGCATGCTGGGCGTAATATGGATACTGCTGCCCAGTGGCTTTCCGGCACGCTGGCTGGGATTGCTGCTGATGCTGCCGATGTTTCTGAACGCGCCCGAAGCGCCACAGCCCGGCACGGTGCGCCTGATTGTTTTCGACGTAGGACAGGGCCTGTCAGTTGCCGCACAAACCCGGCATCACGCCCTGCTCTACGATACCGGACCGGATTTTTCCGGGGAAGCCGACAGCGGCAACCGCATCCTGATTCCCGGTTTGCGCGCCATGGGCATCAGCACATTGGACGGTGTGATCCTGAGCCACGACGACATCGATCACACCGGCGGCACTGCCTCCATCCTGCAGGCCATGCCCGTCAACTGGGTCTCGTTTTCGCAGCCCATAACCCAACTCAAGTCCGTTTCGGTTATTCCGGTCGAGACCCGCCGTTGCCGGGAGGGCGACAGATGGAACTGGGACGGGGTGCAGTTCGAAATACTGCACCCCGGCCAGAACAATCGCGCCAAGCCGCATGACAACGAGCAGAGTTGCGTGCTGCGCATCAGTGCCGGCAATCAGCACATCCTGCTGACCGGAGACATAGGAAAGCACAGCGAACAGCGCCTGCTCAGGGATCATGCCGACCAGCTCGCCGCCAGCCTGCTGGTCGCCCCGCATCATGGCAGTGCAAGTTCGTCAAATATTGCATTTGTCGCTGCCGTATTGCCCGACTACGCCGTGTTCACCGCCGGTTACCGCAACCGCTTCGGCCATCCGAAACCGGAAGTGCTGCAACGCTATGCCGACAGTGGCGCACAACTGCTGCGTTCGGACCGGGACGGCGCGATTCTGGTCGAGATGAACGCGCGAGAACTAACCGTTGAGCGCTACCGAAAAACGCACCACCGCTACTGGACGCACAGGCCAAAAACGGATTGAAATAATGGGCAGACAACAATCGTATTAACCTGGAAAAAGCAGTTGTCCGCATCAATGATTGCAAGCACTTAGTGCTTAGCAAGAATTGATGCGGATTGAACTGAGGTTTTAAGGATTAAAGGTTGACTAACGGACATGGCGAGCAGCCACTCATGATAATGAAACTCGCCATGCCCGTTCCCCCTTTCCAATTGCCAGCTCGCTACGCTCTCCCCCACGCAAGCGAGGGAAAGGGCAAACGAATCGCTGCGCGAGTTTCACGTTAAACATATCGTGCCGTGCGCTTTTACTCAGGGTTTCAATTTGTTTTTCCGGATGGCTCAATTTACGTGCTATTGTCAA
>JAUSLX010000200.1 GCA_030645775.1 Gallionella sp.
GTATTGGAAAATTCCAGCGTCACATAACCTTCCCATTCCGGCTCGAACGGGGTGACATTGACGATGATGCCACAGCGCGCGTAAGTGGACTTGCCCAGGCAAACCGTCAGCACCGAGCGCGGAATACGGAAATATTCCACGGTGCGCGCCAGCGCGAAGGAATTGGGCGGAATGATGCAGTAATCAGCCGTCACCTCAACGAAAGAGTTCGGATCGAAATTCTTGGGATCGACGATAGTGCTGTTGATGTTGGTGAACAATTTGAATTCATTCGAGCAGCGAATATCGTAGCCGTAGCTCGATGTGCCGTAAGACACGATGCGCTTACCGTCCACCTCCTTCACCTGAACAGGCGAAAAAGGCTCGATCATGCCGTGCTGCTCCGCCATGCGGCGTATCCATTTATCTGATTTGATGCTCATGTTAACTTCCGGGAAGAGGTAAGAGGGAAGAGGGAAGGGTAATTTGGGAAGAGTGAAAAGGTAAGGGAAAAACCGCTGAGCCGCAGTTACCCTTCCCCCTTCCCCCTGAGCGTAGCGGTCGCAGCTTCAGCTGCGGGAACCGCACGGCCTGCCCCTTGCGGGCATCCCCCTTCTCGTTATTCCCTTTCCCTTCCCGCTTCCCCTCATAAGTTTAAGGCCGCAATTCTAACCAATTCGCCGCCAGTGCGCGCGATTTGCTAAAATGCGCACACTTTTAGAATCCGGCACACATTCATGACTACGCGAAAAATCCTCGTTACCTCTGCACTGCCCTACGCCAACGGCAGCATACACCTGGGACATCTGGTCGAATACATCCAGACGGACATCTGGGTGCGCTTCCAGAAAATGCAGGGCAACGAGGCGCATTACGTCTGCGCCGATGACACCCACGGCACGCCCATCATGTTGCGCGCCGAAAAGGAAGGCATCACACCGGAGCAATTAATCGCGCGCGTGTGGCAGGAACACTACGATGATTTCAGCGAATTTCACGTCGAATTCGATCACTACGGCTCGACCAACTCGAATGAGACCCGTGAATCCGCCGAGGCTATCTACCGCACGCTCAGGGATAAAAATCTGATCGAGGTGCGTTCCATTGAGCAGTATTACGACCCCGTAAAGAACATGTTCCTGCCGGATCGCTTCATCAAGGGCGAATGCCCGAAGTGCGGCGCGAAAGACCAGTATGGCGACAATTGCGAAGCCTGCGGCGCGGCCTATGCGCCTACCGAATTGATAGCCCCTTATTCCGCCGTGTCGGGTGCAAAACCGGAATTGCGCAATTCCGACCACTATTTCTTCAAACTCTCCGCCGACAGCTGCCAGCAGTTTTTGCGCAACTGGACGCGCAGCGGCGCGCTGCAAACCGAAGCGGCCAACAAGATGCAGGAATGGCTGGGCATCGAGGGCGAAAACAAACTGTCCGACTGGGACATCTCGCGTGACGCCCCCTACTTTGGTTTCGAAATTCCCGATGCACCGGGAAAATACTTCTACGTCTGGCTGGACGCACCCGTGGGCTACATGGGCAGCTTCAAACAGCTTTGTAACAAACTAACCCACCCCAACCCACCTAACCCCCCCATACCCCCCTTGTCAGGGGGGAGCCAATCAGGGAGGGAGACGGACACTCCTCCCCTGGCAAGGGGAGGCTGGGAGGGGTTATTTGACGAGTTCTGGAAGGCCGGTTCAAAGACCGAGCTGTATCACTTCATCGGCAAGGACATTCTGTATTTCCACGCGTTGTTCTGGCCTGCGATGCTGGAACACGCGGGCTTCCGCACCCCGACCAAGCTGTTCGCGCACGGCTTTCTCACCGTCAACGGCGAGAAGATGAGTAAATCGCGCGGCACTTTCATCACCGCGCGCAGCTACGTGGATCACATCAAGAACACCGAATACCTGCGCTACTACTACGCCGCCAAACTGAATGGATCGATGGAAGACCACGACCACAACCTCGATGATTTCGTCACCAAGGTCAACAGCGATTTGATCGGCAAGTACATCAACATCGCCAGCCGTTGCGCGGGGTTTATCGCCAAGCGCTTTGACGGCAAACTGGGCAATACCGATACGGCGGCCAGCGCAGAATTTCAAACGGCCTTTACCGGCGGCGAAATCGCACGTTGCTACGAAAATCGCGACTTCAGCCGTGCGCTGCGAGAAATCATGCGCCTGGCCGATGTCGCAAATCAGTACATCGCCGAAAAGAAACCCTGGGAACTGGCAAAGCAAGAGGGCAAGGACGCCGAACTGCTGGAAGTGTGTTCGACAGCGCTGACCCTGTTCCGTGACCTGACGCGCTACCTGAAACCCGTTTTGCCCAAACTGGCAGCACAAGTTGAGGCATTCCTCAACATTCCACCCATGGTCTGGAATGACAAATGGGCAGCGCTGAGTAGCGGACATGTCATCAACACCTATCAACACCTGGCTACCCGTCTCGACCCCAAGCTGGTCGAAGCCATGGTGGCCGCCAACCAAGAGAGCCTGCAACCGCAACCTCAGTCCGAACAGCGGCATGCCGCGCACCAGCAACACACGGCCAGCATCGAAGTGGCGCAGGCAGAAAAGGATTTTGAGCCCTTTATCAGCATCGAGGATTTCGCCAAGGTGGACTTGCGCGTGGCGAAGATCGTCAATGCCGAACAGGTGGAAGGCGCGGCGAAGCTGTTAAAGCTGACGCTGGATATCGGCGAGGGAAATCTGCGCACCGTGTTCGCAGGGATCAAGTCGGCTTATGACCCTGAAAATCTCAAAGGCCGCCTGACGGTGATGGTCGCCAATCTGGCCCCGCGCAAGATGAAGTTCGGCCTGTCCGAAGGCATGGTGCTCGCCGCTTCCGGCGAAGCCTCGGGACTGTTCATCCTGTCACCGGACGACGGCGCACAACCCGGTATGCGTATCAAATAGACTGGTTAAATTGCGTTTGATTTAACCCAAATTATCCATTGGAAAATTCTTCCCCCATCCCCCCTCCAACTCCCCCCTTGAAGGGGGGAGAGTGTGGATTTTGAGCGCGGGAACGTCAGCACCCCTGGCATGCCACTGCGCCTGCCCTTCTCCCTCCCCTTCAAGGGGAGGGCTGGGGTGGGGATGGGTTAAATTCAGCTAATGAACAATCCGGGTTTAAAATTCCAGACTCACACGTAGTGCTGCAAACTCGCCGCACTGGACTGCCTGCACCACCTGAAACAACGGCAAAATTCATAGCCCATCTACACTGGCGCGTGCGTGAATCTCACGCACGCGCCAGGTTACTGACCGCGTTGCCGAAGCCGCATCGCTGATTGCACATGGCGCCTCGTTGTTGTACCCTTCAGACGCCCAGCTCCCGGAAATCCTACGCTATCTACTGTGCCTAACTTGCTTTTCACAGAGCCTCCTACCCTTCGGGACAAATCCCGGTTTGCCGCGAAACTGCTGCTCATCGCGCTGGCTTATTTCGTCAGTGGCCGGCTTGGCCTGGCAATTCCCTACTTTGACACCCACATCACACTAATCTGGTTACCCACGGGTATTGCCGTGGCGACTTTACTGCGCTGGGGTTATGCCTATTGGCCGGGTATTTTTCTGGGTGCGGCAGCTACCAATTTTTCCATTGATGCTTCACCGTTGCTGGACAGCAGCATTGCGTTGAGCAATACACTCAGCCCGATGCTTACCGTCTGGCTGTTGAAGCGCTTGAAATTTCATGGTGCGCTCCACCGCGCGCACGACATCCTGTTTCTTGGGCTGGCTGCCGCTATCGGGATGCTGCTCAGCGCCAGTGGCGGGATAAGCAGTCTGCTGCTATTCGGCGTGTTATCCATACAGGACGTCGGCACGGCCTGGCTGTCCTGGTGGGCAGGCGATTTCGTCGGCGTGTTGCTGGCAGCCCCCCTGTTGCTCAACATCACGCGCGCCGAACTGTCCCTGTTATGGAAGCAGCGGATAGAGTTTCTCGCCTGGTGTCTGACCACGCTTGCGGGGAGCTGGGTAATATTCATCCTTAACAATGATGCCAACGGACATTCCATGCCGCTGGTCTTCATGCTGTTGCCGCTGGTTGTCTGGCTAGCCATGCGCTTTGGGACGGTGGGTTCATCACTGGGTTTGCTGCTGCCGATCGTCATCGCGGTAATGGCGACTCATTATGGGATGGGGCCATTCCACATTCAGGATACCCGGCAGGGTCTGCTCTTACTGTGGTTGTATCTTGCCACTCTGGTCATGGTCAGCTTGATGGTACTGGCCTTGCAGGCAGGGCGCAATCGTGCCGAGGAGGAGCTTAAGGTCGCGCTGCAACATGAGGCGGGAGCGCTCAATGAGTTGCGGGTGATGCTGGATACCTCGGGCGAGGGATACTGGAAGCTGGATCAGAGCGGCCACATCACCGAAGTCAATGACGCCTATTGCCATCTTAGCGGTTATGCCCGGGACGAAATCATCGGCATGCATCTCGGCAAATTTGAGGCCATCGAGCAAACGCCCGAGGCTATTGCATTGCATATCGAGCACATTCTCGATCAGGGATATGACCGTTTTGAAACCAAACACCGCCACCGCGACGGGCATCTGATCGACATCGAGGTGTCCGTTTCCCTTATTACGGAAATGAATTGTTTTATTGCCTTCCTGCACGACATTACCAAACGCAAACTGGTCGAAGCCGAGTTGCAATACAGGCAGGATTTGCTCAACGAGGCACAGAAACTGGGACAATTGGGCAGTTGGGAGCTAAATCTGGTCAGCGGCACGTTGCGCTGGTCTGATGAAGTCTACCGGATATTTGAACTTGATCCGGCACAGTTCTCGCCATCCTTAGAAAATTTTCTGAACACGATCCATCCTGATGATCGCGACAAGGTGAATCAGGCTTATACCCAGTCGCTCACCAATCGTCAGGCCTACGACATTGAACATCGCCTGTTATTTGCGGATGGCCGTCTCAAGTGGGTGCGTGAGCATTGCAGCAGTGAGTTTGATGAGTCTGGCAAGCCGCTGCGCTCCGTAGGTACGGTGCAGGACATCACCAAACAACATCTTGTGGCGGAGGAATTGCGTATCGCTGCAGTGACCTTTGAAACTCAGGAAGCTATTCTGATCACCGACGCCAACTCCAACATACTACGCGTCAATCAGGCATTTCAGGAAATTTCCGGTTATCGCGCGGAAGATGTGATCGGACGCACTCCGCGCATCCTGAAATCAGGCCGGCATGATGACGCTTTTTATCAGTCCATGTGGTCAACACTGCGCGACAGCGGCAAGTGGTCTGGCGAAGTATGGGACAGGCGCAAGAATGGCGAGGTGTACCCGAAATTCATGACCATTACGGCCATCTACGATGATCACCAGCAGATATCGAACTATGTGGCCGCATTTGTCGATATCAGCCAACGCAAACAGTCGGAGCATGATATCCATCAACTGGCTTTTTATGATCCGTTAACCAAGCTGGCGAATCGCCGCCTGTTGATGGACCGTTTACAACAGGCGATGGTGTCCAGCGCGCGCAATGGCCAGCATGGCGCATTACTGTTTCTGGATTTGGATCATTTCAAGATGATCAACGATACCCAGGGTCATGCGACAGGCGACCTGTTGCTGATCGAAGTGGCGCGCCGTTTGCAAAGCTGCACGCGCGAGGGTGACAGCGTGGCGCGACTGGGCGGCGACGAATTCGTCATACTGCTTGAAGGACTGAATAGCCAACAGAATGAAGCGGTCATACAGGCTGACAGGGTTGCAGAAAACATACGCGGCAAACTTAATCAGCCTTATCTGCTGAACGACCATGAGTTCAGCTCCACACCCAGCATCGGCATTGCGCTGTTTAACAGCCATCAGGAAAGTGTGGAGGTATTATTCAAGCACGCAGATGTTGCCATGTATCAAGCCAAGTCAGACGGTCGCAACACCATACGTTTCTTTGATCCGAAGATGCAAACGGCTTTGGAAATACGCATCGCCATGGAAACCGATTTGCGTCATGCGCTCGAAAAACAGCAATTCCGCCTTTATTACCAGGTGCAGATGGACAACCACGGCAAGGCCATCGGCGCAGAAGTGCTGTTGCGCTGGCAACAGCCTGAGCGCGGTTTCGTATTTCCTGATCAGTTTATCCCGATGGCCGAAGAAACCGGACTGATCGTGCCGATCGGACTATGGGTATTAGCGACGGCCTGCGAGAAGCTCAAGGTTTGGCAGCAAAATATGCTGACCCGTGACTTGACCATTGCGGTAAATGTCAGCGCCAAACAGTTTCATCAATCTGATTTTGTCGAGCAAGTGCAACACGTGCTGGTGGAAAGTGGTGCGCCCCCCTCGCGCCTCAAGCTGGAGCTGACGGAAAGCGCTGTACTGGGTAATATTGATGCCACCATTGCCAAAATGCAGCAAATAAAATCACTCGGCGTGCGCTTTTCGATGGACGACTTCGGCACCGGCTACTCTTCGCTGCAATATTTGAAACGCCTGCCGCTGGCACAAATCAAAATCGACAAATCATTTGTGCTCGACATCACCAACAACCCCGATGATGCCGCCATCGTCCAGACCATCATCGCAATGTCCAAGGCGCTGGGGCTGAATGTGATTGCTGAAGGCGTCGAAACGGATGCCCAGCGTGCGTTTCTGGACCAGCATGGCTGTCACGCTTTTCAGGGATATCTATTCAGCAAACCACTGCCGGTCGAGGAATTCGAGGCACGATTGAGCGGCTGGCTGTAAAACCTCAGGCTACGTTTTATACCGCTAGCCATAAACCACATTCACATTTTCCGCGCCCAACACTGCGCGCAACTCCTTAAGCAATTCATCATGCAACGTCACCTGCCAGACTTCACCCAGTTGCAGCCGGCAATTTGCCACGGCATTGCTGTAATTGATCAACACCTTGCACTCCCCCTCACGCCACGGGGTGATTATCTCCACC
Organism: Gallionella sp.; assembly: GCA_030645775.1. GTDB lineage: Bacteria > Pseudomonadota > Gammaproteobacteria > Burkholderiales > Gallionellaceae > Gallionella. The sequence continues at coordinate 6,910 of JAUSLX010000200.1, forward strand.
AGTTGCGCGACGCGGGTGCTTTCATTGCAATTCAAGGCAAGATGTTGCGCAAAACGTGAGCGCGCCGTGGCGAAGTCGAACAGCTCCTCGCCGCTGACCCGCACATTGCCGGAATACTCATCCAGGCTGGCTTTGCCTTGCACTACCAGCAATTCATCTTCCTTGATCCACGGGCGACTGCGCTCGTATTCTTCGTTGAACACCGTCAGTTCAATCTGCGCGCTGCCGTCGTCCAGCGTGATGACCGCCATGCGCCCGCGCCGCGTCTGCTGCAAACGCAGCCCGGACACGATACCCGCCAGCAGCACCGGCACGCCGCGCCGCGCGCCGTAACCTCCGCCTCCGCCGCCGTTGGTCTTGCCGACGAAAGAGGGATTGAGGTCACCCAGCTTCACCCTGATGAAGTTCGCCAACTCCTGCTGGTATTCCTGGTAGGGATGGCCGCCCAGATAAATGCCCAGACTGATTTTTTCAAATGCCAGTTGTTCGCGCAGTGTCCAGCGCGGCGCCTCGGCCTTCTGCTCGATCAACACCGCATCCGCGTCATCTTCACCGAACAGACTGTCCTGATTGGCCGCTCTGGCCTGCTGGTCGGCGCTCGCCAGCGCACCATCCACGCTGGCCATCAGGGCGGCGCGATGATCGCTGATACGGTCAAACGCACCGGCCTTGATCAGCGCTTCGATGGTGCGGCGATTGACAGAGCGCTTGTCCACGCGCCGGCAGAAATCGAATAAATCCTTGAACGGCCCGTTCGCCCGCGCCTTGACGATCCCCTCTATGGCCGCCTCACCTGTACCCTTGATCGCACCCAGGCCGTAGGCGATGGTTTTTTCATCGGTGGGCGAAAATGCATAACCTGAGCTGTTCACATCGGGCAACAAAATCGTGATGCCCTGTTGCAAGGTGTCGGCATAAAAAGTGCGCACCTTTTCGGTGTTGTCCAGATCGCCCGACAAAGTCGCCGCCATGAACGCCGCCGGATGGTGCGCCTTGAGATAGGCGGTCTGATAGGCCACCAGCGCGTAGGCCGCCGAGTGTGATTTATTGAAGCCGTAACCGGCGAACATCTCCATCAAGTCGAACAACCGGGTGGCCAGGTCCTTGTCGATGTCGCGCCCCACTGCACCGGCCACAAAAATATCGCGCTGGCGGGCCATCTCCACCGGATCTTTCTTGCCCATCGCGCGACGCAACATGTCCGCGCCGCCCAGCGTGTAGCCGCCGATGATCTGCGAAATCTGCATCACCTGCTCCTGATACACGATCACGCCATAGGTGGGCTTGAGGGAGACTTCCAGGTCGGGATGAAAATAATCGGCTTCCGCCCGTCCGTGTTTACGGTTGATAAAGTCGTCCACCATGCCGGATTCCAGCGGGCCGGGACGGAACAGCGCGACCAGCGCCACGATGTCCTCGAAGGTATCCGGCTGCAGTCGCTTGATCAGATCCTTCATGCCGCGCGATTCCAGCTGAAATACGGCGGTGGTGTTGCAGGCCTTGAGCAGATCGTAACTGGCCTTGTCGTCCAGCGGAATGGATTCAATACAAAAGGACTGAGGGCTGAGGACTGAGGATTGAGCAGAACACTGGGGCCGCTCCTCACTCCTGAGCGTAGCCGAAGCGTGAGCTACGGGAACCGCACGGCCTGCACCTTGCGGGTGCGCTCCTCGATCCTGTTCTAATCGGTGTATGTGCCGCACCGCCCAGTCGATGATGGTCAGCGTGCGCAGCCCCAGAAAGTCGAATTTCACCAGACCGATCGCCTCGACGTCGTCCTTGTCGAACTGGCTGACCGCCTTGCCGTCTTCCGCCGTATGGGCATTTTCAGTGCAATACAGCGGACAGAAATCGGTCAGTTGTCCGGGTGCGATCAACACGCCACCCGCATGCATGCCGACGTTGCGCGTCAGGTCTTCCAGACGCGCGGCCAGTTCCAGCAACTCCGGCACGCCTTCTTCGCTCTCGGCTATCGCGTTGATCTCCGGCTCCGTCTCGCGCGCTTTCTTCAGCGAAACCGGCTTCACGCCTTCCAGCGGGATCAGCTTGGACAGACGGTCGCACAGACCATACGGAAACTCCATCACGCGACCGACATCGCGGATCACCGCCTTGGAAGCCATGGTGCCGAAGGTAGCGATCTGCGACACGCAGGCCGCGCCGTATTTCTTCTTCACATAATCGATGACCAGTTCGCGCCCGTCCTGGAAGAAATCCAAGTCGAAGTCGGGCATGGATACGCGTTATGGGTTGAGGAAACGCTCGAACAGCAGCTCGTAGCGCAACGGGTCAAGGTCGGTGATGAGCAGACAGTAGGCCACCAGCGAACCGGCACCCGAACCCCGCCCCGGGCCTACCGGCACGCCGTTGGGAAAAGCCTCGGAGCGGAAGGCCTTCGCCCAGCGGATGAAATCCGCCACGATCAGAAAGTAACCGGGGAAGCCCATCTTGATGATGGTATCCAGCTCGAATACCAGCCGGGCGTGATACTCAGGAAACTCGGCCGCACGCACGGTCTCGTCTGGATAGAGCAAGGCCATGCGCTGTTCCAGGCCGCGTTCAGACTCGCTGCGTAAAAAGTCATCCAGACTCTCGCCGTTCGGCGTGGGGAAATCCGGCAGGCTGGGCTTGCCCAGTACCAGCGAGAGATTGCAGCGCCGCGCGATCTGTACGCTATTCTGCAACGCCTCCGGCAAATCGGCGAACAGTGCGGCCATCTCAGCCTGCGTCTTGAAATACTGCTGTGGCGTAAATGCCTTCACGCGGCGCTTGTCGTTCAGCACATAGCCTTCGGCGATGCACACCCGCGCTTCATGCGCCTTGAAATCCTCGACGCTCAGAAACTGCACCGGGTGCGTTGCCACCACCGGCAAATCGAGTTCGGCGGCGAGCAGCGTGGCGGCGTGTATATATTGTTCTTCGTCGGCAAAGCCGACACGCTGTACTTCGATGTAATAGCGGTTATCGAACAGTCCGCCCCATTCCTTTGCAAACTGGCGCGCAAGCTCAACATTACCCAACAGCAGCGCGCTGCCGACATCGCCCAGATGTGCGCCGGACAAGGCAATCAGCCCGCTGGTGCCGTCCTGATGGAGCCACTCGCGGCGCAGCTCGGCGCGGTCGTGATACTGATTGGAAAGATAAGCGCGCGACAGCAAACGGCACAGGCGCAGATAACCCTCGCGCGACTGGCATAGCAACAGCAGCCGGTAAGGCCGGTCGCGATCTTCGTCATTGGTGATAAACACATCGCAGCCGATAACCGGCTTGATGCCCTGGCCGCGCGCTTTCTTGTAGAACTTCACCAGCCCGAAAAAATTACTCAGGTCAGTTAACGCCAGCGCGGGCATCCCGTCGCCCTGCGCGGCCGCAACCGCTTCCTCGATGCGCACCATCCCATCCGAAATGGAATATTCGCTGTGCAGACGGAGATGGATAAAGGCGGGTGACGACATGGCGTGGTAATCAGAAATTTTCAGCGGCGATTTTACCATCACGCTATTTTTCGCGTAGCCGGAATTGGCGACTGAAATACGTAATGCCCGGTATTTTTGCCCTCTGAAAACAGCAGAATGATGCGAGATAAAGTGACGGGCGGCGCGCTATTGCAGTCAATACAAAGCGTTGTTTAATGGACGTCACTGGTAGAATGATGCCCACAAAAAAAATTCCTCACCATGCAGCCCACACCCCTCACCCCGCAACGCGAGCGTTATCTGCTGCTGACCCTGGCCGGGATGCAGTTTTCGCACATTCTCGATTTCATGATCATGATGCCGCTGGGGCCGATTTTAATGCGCGAATTTGCCATCACTACGCACGAATTCGGCTTTTTGGTCGCAAGCTACAGTTTCAGCGCCGCACTGGCGGGATTGCTGGCGGCGACCTTCGTGGACAGATTTGAGCGCAAACGCCTGCTGCTGATCGTGTTCACGCTGTTCGGTCTGGCGACACTGGCGTGCGGACTATCGCCCAGTTATGCCACGCTGCTGGTTGCGCGCGGTCTGGCAGGGGCATTCGGCGGCATCATGGGGGCGATGGTACAAACACTGGTCGGCGATCTGATTCCGTTCGAACGGCGCGCCACCGCGAGCGGCATTATTTCCGCCTCATTTTCGCTGGCCACCGTGGCAGGCGTACCGCTGTCGTTATGGCTGACGGACTACTTTCAGTGGCGTGCGCCCTTCATCCTGATCGCCTGCACCACCGTACTGTTCATCATCGTCGCACTGCGCCACCTGCCGGAAGTGCGACATCACATCAGCCAGGACAAGCGCGCGCATCCGTTCTCGGCGATGTTCGCGGTATTGGCAGATGCCAACCATCTGCGCGCCCTGTTGTTTACCATGCTGATTCTGTTTTCCGGCTTCACCGTGATTCCGTACATCACCGTTTATGCGGTCGCGAATGTCGGCATTTTGCAACAGGATATTTTCTATATTTACCTGATCGGAGGCGCCGTAACCCTGATTACCTCACGGCAGATCGGACGCTGGGCGGATGCGCGCGGCAAGGTAAAAATTTATCGCATCATGGCTGTTTCCGCGACTTTGCCGTTACTCGCTGTCACCCATATCGGCACTGCGCCACTCTGGCTATGGCTGGTTTGCACCACGGCATTTTTCATACTGGTCTCGGGCCGCATGATTCCGGCGATGGCCATCATCACCTCGGCGGCTCAACCAAAACTGCGCGGCACCTTCATGTCGCTCAATGCCGCCATGCAGCAACTGGCCAGCGGCCTGGCCGCCACGCTGGCGGGTTTCATCACCACGCAAAGTGCTACAGGACAAATAGTCGGCTATGACCGGGTAGGCTATGTAGCAATTTTTGCAAATATACTGGCCATCGCGTTCGTCTCACGTATCGTGATGCACGATCAGCAGGTAAAATGACGGGCGCAACGATTCCGGCAGTGAATATCTTAACGGGCGGAGACAAGGCGGGATGGAGCGGGTGAAGGGGATCGAACCCTCGTATGCAGCTTGGGAAGCTGCCGTTCTACCATTGAACTACACCCGCCTGATGGGTTCGCATTCTAGCTTAGGCAAGGAGTAAATTGAAAGTGATTACTGTTCACATCAACGGCGCAGCGCGCCCATTAGCGGATGCTTGCAGCATTGCCGCGCTGATAGCGGAGCTGGGCTACACCGGAAAACGCATCGCGACAGAACGCAACGGCGATATCGTGCCGCGCAGCCAATATGCCGCGCAAATATTAAATGACGGCGACAAGCTGGAAATCGTCGTGGCGGTCGGCGGCGGCTAATCATCGCATAAATAACAATTAAATCAATAGGTTATAACATGAACAACCCCCTTATCATCGCTGGAAAAAGCTATTCCTCACGCTTGCTGGTCGGGACCGGGAAATACAAGGATTTTACCGAGACCCGCGCGGCGCTGGATGCCAGCGGCACCGAGATCGTCACGGTAGCGATCCGCCGCACCAATCTCGGTCAAAACCCGAACGAACCGTCGCTGCTGGATGCGGTACCCCCTTCTAAATTCACTTATCTGCCCAACACCGCCGGCTGTTACAGCGCCGACGATGCGGTGCGCACCCTGCGCCTGGCGCGTGAACTGCTGGACGGCCACAGTCTGGTCAAACTGGAAGTGCTGGGCGACCCGCAGTCTCTTTATCCCAATGTGATTGAGACCATCGCCGCCGCCAGGATATTGGTCGCGGAAGGTTTTCAGGTGATGGTCTATACCTCGGATGACCCCATCGTCGCCAAACAGCTGGAAGACATCGGCTGCGTGGCCATCATGCCGCTGGCCTCGCTGATCGGATCCGGCATGGGCATCCTCAACCCGTGGAATCTGCAACTCATCATGGATCGCGTGAGCGTGCCGGTGATCGTGGATGCGGGCGTGGGCACGGCGTCGGATGCCGCCATTGCGATGGAACTGGGCTGTGCCGGGGTGTTGATGAACACGGCGATTGCCGGCGCGCAGAATCCGGTGCTGATGGCTTCCGCGATGAAAAAAGCTACCGAAGCCGGACGCGAAGCCTTTCTCGCCGGACGCATGCCGAAAAAACTCTACAGCGCCAGCCCGAGTTCACCGACAGCCGGCATCATCGCATCGGTGCGCAACTAATAATTTAACTTCTAAAAACCATCATCCACAGATTACGCAGATTAAACCGGATTATTCATTAAACACTCGGCATCTCAAATTCAACGCGGTGTAGGTCGGATTTCAATCCGACATGTCGGGATAAATCCCGACCTACATTTCAATGAATTATTTGAGATTGAATCTGCGTGTATCGATGTAATCTTCGGACAGATTCGCACTTAAACAATATGACCGACGACCTTAAAGACAAGCAAGCTTGCCCCCCCCATCCCAACCCTGATGGAACAACTAGCCATTCGACTAAGCCATCAAAAGACGATGGCCAAGTCGCTGGTTATCTCCCGCACACCCCACCCGCTGCTGGCGGGCAGAGTACAAGAGCAGGGGAAGTGGCCAACGAGTCGCTTCGCGGCTCTCAAGTTAATCGCCACATCCGCAGCTATGTATTAAGACAAGGCCGCGTCACGGTCGCGCAACAGCGCGCCGTTGACACGCTGCAACCTGTTTTTGGCATTCCCTATGTTGCACAGCCGCTCGACCTTGAACTAGCCTTTGGCCGCGCCGCTCCCAAGATACTGGAGATCGGTTTCGGCATGGGCGACAGTACCGCAACCATCGCCAAAGACCAACCCGAGAATGACTACCTGTGTCTGGAAGTACATACCCCGGGCGTCGGCAATCTGTTCAAGGTAATGGGCGAACAGAACATCACCAACATCCGCATCATCCAGCACGATGCTGTCGAAGTGCTGCGCGACATGCTTGCAGATGCCACACTGGATGGCGTACACATCTTCTTCCCCGACCCGTGGCACAAGGCGCGCCACAACAAACGCCGCCTGATCCAGGCGCCGTTCATCGAAAAACTGATGCATAAGCTCAAGCCCGGCGGCTATATCCACGTCGCCACCGACTGGCAGGATTACGCCGAACAAGTTTTACAAGTATTGAGCGATGAACCGTTATTGGAAAACACCGCCGCCGACTACGCCCCCCGCCCCGACTACCGCCCGCTCACCAAATTCGAAAAGCGCGGCCTCAATCTGGGGCATGGGGTTTGGGATCTGGTGTTTAAACGAGTGTAATACACAAACTATCGTCATTCCGGCGAAAGCCGGAATCCAGCCCATAGCCTGGATGGAACGAAGTGGAATCCGGGGATTTGATGCGCCAATTCTCCCGGATTCCGCATAGCTTCATCCGGGCTACGCTAGCTATTTTCACTTGGCGACAACAGAGAATTTTGGAACGTCAGACCTGGATTCCTGCTGGATTTCTGCTATAAATCATAAATTACTACACTACTTTTTGATTGCGCGGTTAGTGCACAACACCCTGCCGGGTGGCGTCGCACCCAAACGTTGGGTCGCGTCCGATGCTCTTCGCGCAATTGTGATTCGGCACGGCTGCCTGCGGGAGCAGCCGATTGAATTCCTGTTTAACCACCTTGTAGCATTCACAGGCAAGCGCCTCCAGTCCGTGCCGGTCAATTACGGTGATGTGGCCACGGTGGTACTCAATCAGCCCGGCGCGCTGCAATTTTCCGGCCGCTTCGGTAATACCTTCGCGGCGTACCCCGAGTATGTTAGCGATCAGTTCCTGCGTCATAGTCAGCTCGTTGGAGTGCACGCGATCGAAAATTTGCAGCAGGCAGCGACACAGTTGCTGATCCACAGAGTGATGACGGTTGCACACCGCTGTTTGCGCTGTTTGTGTCATCAGCGCCTGGGTGTAACGCAAAAACAAATTTTGCGTCTCGCAGGTGCGGCGTCCTCCGGCACGATTGAGTTCTTCATTCAGTAACTGCGCCTTCAGCCGGTAAGCCAGCCCCGTGCTTAGCACGACAGCACGATATGGCGTGGTTTCGCCATCCGTGAACGATGAGACGCCAACCATGCCCTCGTCGCCGACCATAGCGATTTCCATTGTTGCACCACCCTCCGTGATGTGGAGCAGGGACACGATGGCGTTGATCGGGAAATAGACGTGGCGCAACTGACTGCTAGGCTCGTGCAACACCTGTCCGAGCGGTATCGAGATTAGTTCAAGGTGAGGGAGGAGGCGCGCGTATTTGTCCGGCTGTATGGCGGCGAGAAGCTGATTATGGGAGGGATTGGCATTGGGCGAGCTAAAGTTGCGCATGGCTGGCTGACCTTTCATATGGATATCCGTTATGAACAGTTACATTTCATTCCCTTTTTCAGTCAAGGGCTATCGTATACAAAATATATTTAATTGCTATAGGCCGAAATATCTATATACAAGGAGAAAAAGTGAGGGGAGGAGCAACTTCAGGAAGCAGCACAAACCCGCAGTAAAAGCGGTAAAAGCAGTATACAGCAACAACGGCCAAGGTCGATTAACTTAGCGGCTCCTTAATTTGTACGCCAACGAACATACCGGACAGGCGAATCGACCTACACTCCGGCTTCCAATATATCCTCCCAGGAGAACAACATGAAAAGAACGTTAATGGCAGCAGCGATCCTTGCTGCGTTTGTCGCAATTCCGGCATCTGCGGCACCGTATGTAGGCGCAGGAATCGGCGCTTCCAGAACCGACAGCCACAACACCGCCTCCAAGATATTTGCAGGGTTCCAATCCAACGAAAATTTCGGTGTGCAAGTTGCCTACAATAATTTCGGCGGCTATCGCGGTGCAACTGCCACAGCATGGTCAGTAGCCGCAGTAGGTACGATCCCGCTGGACTCGAATTGGGATATCTCCGGCAAACTGGGCGCGACTGAAAACCGCACCACACTTCCAGGTGCCGGTCGTCATTCAGACATCCTGTGGGGCTTGGGTGTTGGTTACAACTTCAACAAAAATATTGCAGTGCGTTTCGAATATGAAGATTTCGGCAAGTTACCCACTGACAATGCAGGCAATCGCTGGAAGGCCACCAATTGGGGTTTGAACGCCAAGTATTCGTTCTAAAGACCACTAACAGACTGCTGAAAAACGCTGATTTATTTCTCCTTACCCGCTCCGGCGGGTAAATTTTCAGCGAATTTTCAGTTTTCTGCTCGGCAACATGCCAACGTTTTCTGTTACGCTGCGCTGATGGCTAGACCACTCAAAATTGAATTTGCAGGTGCGCTTTATTAGTGACCCCGTGGATTCGGTACGTCGAACCTCCCGAATTTCATCACATTACATCCAGGCTACGCTGGCCACCTCCACGTCGCGACTACCGCCCGCTCACCAAGTTCGAGAAGCGCGGCCTCAATCTGTGACATGGGGTGTAGGATTTAGCCTTTGTCCGCAAGAAAAATTTCTAACAGGTCATTCAGAAAGCGCTGACCTTGCTGTGTCGGCTGAATGCGAGCGATATCACGCCGCAACAGGCCGCGTCGTTCAGCTTCGGCCAGTTCGCGCTGTATCGCAATCAGTGACAGGCTGGTGCGTTCGCCGAACAAGGCGGGATCGAAACCTTCATTCAGGCGCAATGCGTTCATCATGAATTCGAACGGCAATTCAGCGCGACTGACTTCGTTTTCAGTCTGTATCGGTGCGCCTAAAGCCACCTGCTGCATATAGGCCTGCGGCTGCTTGTAGCGCGCCTGACGGATAATCTTATCCGGGAAGCTGATCTTGCTGTGCGCGCCTGCCCCTATACCCAGATAATCGCCGAACTTCCAGTAATTGAGATTGTGTTTCGAGCGGCGATTGGGCTGTGCGAACGCGGAAGTCTCGTAATGCCGGTAGCCGTTTTCTGCCAGCAAGTGCTCTATGCTTTGCTGCATATCGGCGCTTGCGTCGTCATCCGGCAAGGAGGGTGGGTTGCGATAGAACAGCGTGTTTGGCTCCAGGGTCAGATGATAGGCAGACAGGTGTTGCGGCGCAAAAGACAGCGCAGTTTTCACATCCTGCAGGGCCTGTTCCAGTGACTGATTGGGCAGCGCATACATCAGATCGAGGTTGATGTTGTCGAAATGCCGCTGCGCGATAGCGATGGCGGCGCGCGCCTCGTCTGCGCTATGGATACGCCCCAGCGCCTTCAGGTGGTCATCGTTAAAGCTCTGGATGCCCATAGACAAACGGTTCACGCCCGCCTCGCGGAAGGCAGCAAACTTGTCCGCCTCCACCGTGCCAGGATTGGCCTCCAGCGTAATTTCCGCATCGCCTGCGAGCGGCAGCAGCATGCGCACCTGACGCAGTATCTCTTCGACGCCTTCGCCGGACAGCAGGCTGGGCGTGCCGCCGCCGAAGAACACCGTATAGACCTTGCGCCCCCAGATTTGCGGCAGCGCCATTTCCAGATCGCGGGTCAGGGCGGCGATATATTGGTTTTCGAGGTCGGCAGAGATTCCACCCTCACCCCTACCCTCTCCCTGCAAGGGAGAGGGAGTACCCTTTGCCTCATGCGAATTGAAGTCGCAGTACGGACATTTCTTCACGCACCAGGGGATGTGGATGTACAGCGACAGCGGCGGCAAGGCCGTCGTGAAATTGACGGATTGCGCTTTGCGCGAGACGGGTTGCAACGGAATCATGGCGCGTAGGGTGGGAATTTCATTCAGGAATAGGCGATTTATCGCCTAATATTCCGTGGAAATGCCCTTGCGGCATTGCCCACCATTTGAACGCGTGGGCAGGTAAAACATGCCCACCCTACGCATGGCGTAATTTCTCCAGCAACACTTTCATAGCCTGTCCGCGATGACTGATCGCGTGTTTTTCTTCGTGGCTCAGCTCCGCACTCATTTTGCCCAGCTCCGGCAGCCAGAACAGCGGGTCATAGCCGAAGCCGCCCTCCCCCTGCTCGTGGTGCGCAATTTCGCCGTGCCATTCGCCCTCGGCGATGATGGGCTGCGGGTCGTCCGCGTGACGCACCAGTACCAGCACGCAGTAATAGTGCGCACGGCGGTCAGCCACGCCTTGCATATCCTGCATCAGCTTGTCATTGTTGGCCTGATCCGATTTGGGGCTGTCACCCGCATAGCGTGCCGAGTACACACCCGGCGCACCGCCTAGAGTTTCGACGCAGATGCCGGAATCATCCGCCAGCGCGGGTAACCCGCTCAAATGGCTGACATGACGCGCCTTGGCCAGCGCATTCTCGATGAACGTAACATGCGGCTCTTCGGCCTCGGAAATACCCAATTGCGCCTGCGTCACGACTTCGATGCCGAGCGGTTCCAGCATATGCTGGAACTCGCGCAGTTTGCCGGGGTTATTGGAGGCGATAACGAGTTTTTTCATAAAAATATCAAAGCAAGACAGTGTCAGTTCATCGGTGGGAACGCTACGTTTTTTCCACAAATCTAATTTTGGAGTGCGGCGACGTGTCGCCGCCGTTTCTCAAGCGCAGACAAGTCTGCGCACTCCACACAAAACCCGGCAACTCATTCGAATATTCTGATTCACAGCCCCAATGCGGCTTTCTGCATCGCAATCAGATCGGCGATGCCGTGCTGCGCCAGTTCCAACAGATTGTCCATCTCTACACGCGAAAAGGCGTGACCTTCCGCCGTACCCTGCACTTCGACGAAATGGCCATTGCCCAGCATCACCACATTCATGTCTGTGTCGCAGGCGGAATCTTCCAGGTAATCCAGATCCAGCACCGGCACGCCCTGATAGATGCCGACCGAGATCGCGGCGATGGATTCTTTTATCGGGTTTTCCTGCAGCAGACCTTTTTCAATCAGGCCGCTCACCGCATCCTGCAGCGCGACGTACGCGCCGGTGATGCTGGCGGTACGCGTACCGCCGTCTGCCTGTATCACATCGCAATCAATCTGGATGGTGCGCTCGCCGAGCTTGCCCAGATCCACCACCGCGCGCAGACTGCGCCCGATCAAGCGTTGGATTTCCTGAGTACGGCCTGATTGTTTGCCCTTGGCAGCTTCGCGCTGCATGCGACTGCCGGTGGAGCGCGGCAACATGCCGTACTCGGCGGTCACCCAGCCTTCACCGCTGCCCTTCTTGTGCGGCGGCACACGCTCTTCGACGCTGGCGGTGCAAATGACTTTAGTGTCACCGCATTCGATCAGCACCGAACCTTCGGCGTGTTTAGTGTAATGACGGGTAATGCGAATTTCTCGCAATTGGTTTGCTGCTCGTAGGCTGGGGCGCATAGGGTAATGGGAAGTGGTAAGTGGTGAGTGGTGAGTTGGCAAGGCGGCTGCGCTATTGGATGTCGAGTATGTGGCTGATTATGCCTTCGGTGTCGTGGACTGATTCGCTGTTTCCCCAACGCATTGCAAGACCGGTGACGTTGTCCGACTTACCATTTTCGCGCTTCAGTGCGACCACGATCAGTTTGTCCAGCGCGGCATCCACCGGACTGCCGACAAAGGCGGATACCAGTTCCTTGTCCACAAACGGGCCGCACAGGCCATCGCTGCAAAGCAGCACCACGTCGCCGGATTGCAGCGCAACGGATTGACCCAGCGTGATCTCGAACAGGTCTTCAACCCCACCGAGGCAATTGGTAATCTGGTTGCGTCTGGGGTGGGTACGCGCTTCGTCCTCGTCTATCACGCCCAGCTCCAGCCACATCTGCACCATGGAATGATCCAGCGTTCTGGATAACACCGCACCTTTGCGCAGCAGGTACAAACGCGAATCGCCGGCATGCCCCCAGTACATCTGACCATTTTGAATCAGAGCGGAAACGCAGGTGGTACCGGGAAAACTTTGGTCTTTATGCTGCGGCAAATCCATGATGCGTTCATGTGCACGACGCATGGTATCGGACAGGAATGCTTGCGGGTCGGTAATCTGCGCATGTTGCGCAAACGATTCGACAAACGTGTCCATAGCCATACTGGCTGCCACCTCTCCGTGCAGATGCCCGCCCATACCGTCCGCCAGCACCAGCAACAATGCGTCCTTGCCGTACGCATAAGCGACACGATCCTGATTGTATTTGCGGTTGCCGATATGGCTGGCCTGATGTATCGAGAAATTCATAGTTCGCAATCGTAATATAATGCACGCTTGGCGCACAGCCTTTTATTCATTCTCACTTTACCCTGAAAGCCACAACATGATTCTAAGCATGACCGGTTATGCCAATACCAGCGCAGATTTTGTCGCCGGTTCGCTGTCGCTGGAGCTGCGCGCCGTCAACCATCGCTATCTGGATATTCAACTGCGCATGCCGGAGGAATTGCGCGTATTTGAAGGCGTGTTGCGCGAATTAATCAGCGCGACGCTACAGCGCGGCAAGGTTGAATGCCGGATCAACTATGCGGCGCGTGATGTCCAGGGCGGCACGACACTGAACCACGATCTGTTGCTGCAACTCGCCCACTGGAACAAACAAGTGCAAGCCGCCTTGCCGGAGGCACAAACCTTGAGCGTCGCCGATGTGCTGCGCTGGAACGGCGTTCTGCAAACGCCCGCCGCCTCTGCCGACGAATTGCGCGCCACCCTGCTCGCACTGATGCAAACGGCATTGCAGGAATTTTCCGCCTCGCGCGCCCGCGAAGGCGAAAAACTGCAAGCATTTTTAAGCGTACGTCTGGAAAAAATCGAAACCTTGCGTACCGAGGTAATGCCGCATGTACCCGCTGCGATTGCCGCCTACGAATTAAAACTGACCAGTCGGCTGCGCGACGCATTACAAGGCGCGGAAGATGAACGCATACGCCAGGAAATCACGCTGTTTGCCAGCAAGATCGATGTAGATGAAGAACTGTCGCGGCTCGCCAGCCATCTTACCGAGATGCGACGCATTCTCAAACAAGGCGGCGCAGTAGGCAAACGACTGGATTTTCTGATGCAGGAACTGAACCGCGAAGCCAACACTTTAGGCTCAAAATCAGTGGATGCCGAGGTATCGCGCAGCGCAATGGAAATGAAAATCCTCATCGAACAAATGCGTGAACAAATTCAAAATCTGGAATAACTATTGGAGTTTTTATGTCAGGAAGTTTATTCGTCATCAGCGCACCCTCCGGAGCCGGCAAGACCAGCCTGGTACATGCCTTGCTCGGCACCAATCCGCATATTGCCTTATCGGTTTCCTACACCACGCGCGCGCCGCGCAAGGGTGAACAGGATGGCGTCGCCTATAATTTCGTCAACCGGGCAACCTTTACGGAGATGGCGGGACGCGGCGAATTTCTGGAAAGTGCCGAGGTATATGGCAATTATTACGGCACATCGCAAAGCTGGATCAGCCGGGAAATTGCCCGGGACCGCGACATCCTGCTGGAAATAGACTGGCAGGGCGCAGCACAGGTGCGGCACTTATTTCCTGATTGCATCAGCATTTTCATCCTGCCGCCGTCAATAGAGGCGCTGGAACAACGCCTTACGGGGCGCGGCCAGGACGACAGCGAGGTCATCGCCCGTCGCATGGCGGCCGCTCGTGAAGAGGTCGCGCATGTTGCCGAATTCGATTATGTTATTATCAACGACAATTTGAATGGAGCATTGCGGGAATTTAATGCCGTTGTGCTGGCCGCAAGGCTGCGTGCATCCAGTCAACTGGCTCGCCATCAAAACTTAATCAACCAATTACAAAATCCGGAGTAAATCATGGCTCGTATTACCGTAGAAGAATGTTTGGAATATATCCCTAACCGTTTTGACCTGACGCTGGCCGCAGCTTATCGCGCACGCCAGATCGCCAATGGTGCCACGCATCTGGTAGCAGACAGCAAGGATAAACCGACCGTTGTCGCGCTCCGCGAAATCAGCAAGGGCAAAGTCGGCCTGGAAATACTCAATCGCGGTCAGGCTTGATTTCACGGCATTCCCTGCCGCACCCCGGAGTGCTCGGACGTGTCCGCGCGTATTTGAAACCAGCGTGTTCATGCCCGCACTCCATAAATGGCGGATTCAGGGAAAGCAGCAAGCACTATGGCTGATGCGGAATTACTCATCAAGGAAGTTTCCAGCTACCTGAAACCGCAGGATGTGGAACACGTCCGTGTTGCGATTGAATTCAGCCGCGTCGCCCATCAAGGCCAGACTCGCCACTCCGGCGATCCTTATGTCACGCACCCCATTGCGGTGGCGCTCATTCTCACGCCGCTGCACCTTGACGTGCAATCCATCATCGCCGCCCTGCTGCATGATGTGGTAGAAGACACCGAAATAAGCGCCGAACAGATTGCCGAAAAATTCGGTCTGCCGGTCGCCGAATTGGTGGATGGCTTAAGCAAGCTGGAAAAAATCCATTTCGAGACCCGCGAAGATGCACAGGCGGAAAATTTTCGCAAAATGTTGCTGGCCATGGCGCGCGATGTGCGCGTCATTCTCATCAAACTGGCTGATCGCCTGCACAACATGCGCACACTGGGTTCCATGCGACCCGAGCAATGCGAACGCATCGCACGCGAAACCATGGAGATTTACGCGCCCATCGCCAATCGTCTGGGCCTGAATGACATTTATCAGGAGTTGCAGGATCTCAGCTTCAAGCATTTACATCCGAACCGTTACGCCGTGCTGGCAAAAGCGCTCAAGGTCGCGCGCGGCAATCGTCGCGAAGTCGTCAATAAGATACTCGACTCCATCAATCAGCAGCTTACCAAAAAACATATCCGCGCCGAAGTCACCGGCCGGGAAAAAAACATCTACAGCATCTACAAGAAAATGCAGATCAAGTCGCTGGCCTTTTCCGAGGTGCTGGATATTTACGGCTTCCGCGTGCTGGTGGACGATGTGGACTCATGCTATGTCGCGCTGGGGGTACTGCATGCCTTGTATAAACCGATTCCGGGGAAATTCAAGGATTACATTGCCATCCCCAAGTCCAACGGCTATCAGTCGCTGCATACCACGCTGTTCGGGCCGTTCAGCACGCCCATAGAAATCCAGATACGCACCCACGAAATGCACAAGATTGCCGATGCGGGCGTCGCGTCGCACTGGCTGTACAAAAACGGACATTCTTCCATCAACGAGCTGCACAAAAAAACCCACCAATGGTTGCAGGAGCTACTGGAGAGCCTCAACGAAAGCAACAATTCAGCCGAATTCATGGAACACCTGAAGGTGGATCTGTTTCCCGATGCGGTGTATGTATTTACCCCAAAAGGCAAGATACTCTCATTGCCGCGCGGAGCCACGGCGGTTGATTTCGCTTACAGCGTACATACCGACATCGGTAACCGCTGCATTGCCGTCAAGATCAATCATGAGTTGGTGCCACTGCGTACCGAACTCAGGAATGGCGATCGCGTGGAGATCATCACCGCACCGCACGCCAAACCCAATCCGGCCTGGCTCTCCTATGTCACCACCAACAAGGCGCGCAGCCACATCCGCCACTTCTTCAAGACCATGCAGTCCGACGAATCCGCGCAACTCGGTGAACGTTTGCTCAATCAGGCCTTACAGGCGCTGGGAATCAAGCCATCGGAAATAAGGGAAAGCTGCTGGGACAAGCTGCTCAGAGATACCGGCGTAAAAACACGCCAGGAAATGCTCGCCGATATTGGCCTGGGGCGCCGCCTGAACATGGTGGTTGCACGACAACTGGCCTGCAGCGGAGAAGCCATCTCCATTGAAAACATAGCCAACCCAATCATCACCATTCAAGGCACGGAAGGCATGGCGGTGCAATTCGCCACCTGCTGCCGCCCGATACCCGGCGACCCTATCATCGGCGTAATAAAAAGCGGGCAGGGTTTGGTGGTGCATACACACGACTGCGCTTCCCTGCGCAAAGGCCACAGCGGACAATGGCTGGATGTCGTCTGGGACAAAAACATCACGCGCACCTTTGCAGTCAGCCTCAAACTGCTGGTCGCCAATCAACGCGGCGTGCTGGCCAAAGTCGCGTCTGCCATCGCCGAAGCGGAATCGAACATCGAGAACGTCAGCTTCGCCAACGAAGGCGAATACACCGCGTTGCACTTCACACTGGAAGTGAACAACCGTCAGCATCTCGCCGGCATCATGCGCAGCATGCGCATGATCCCCGAAGTAATCAGAATCTTCCGAGTGCAGAACGCAGGATAGCTGGCACTCCAAACAATTCACGCGCCAGGTGCACTGCTTCCGAACCTTAAAAAAGGCAGCGTAGCCCGGATGCAATGCAATGGAATCCGGGACTGTATTCAACGCCCCCCGGATTCCACTCCGTTTCATCCGTGCTACAAGCTGCTCTTCACCCAATGGGTGACGCTGAAATCATTGACATCTTTTTGAATTTATTCGTATTTTTGCGAGCATCCACTGCTTATTCGCGAGAATAAAAAATCAGGTTTCCCCGCCACATAACCTCAGCATCTCCAGCATCGCTGATGCCTTGTCCAGTGTCTCCTGATACTCGGCATCGCATTGCGAGTCGGCGACGATGCCGCCGCCGGCCCAGCAGCGAATCTCATCATGCGCATAAACCAGCGTGCGAATGACAATATTGCTGTCCATGTTGCCGTCGAAACCGACATAGCCGATGGCACCGCAGTACACGCCGCGCCGGTTCGGCTCCAGTTGTTCGATGATTTGCATCGCGCGCAACTTGGGTGCGCCGGTGATCGAGCCGCCTGGGAAGCAGCCCTGCAACACGTCCAGCGCACCTAGTCCTTCGGCCAGTTCCCCCTGCACCGTGCTGACCAGATGATGGACGTTGGCATAGCTTTCCACCTCGAACAAGACCGGTACGCGCACCGAACCGGGTTTGCAACTCTTGCCCAGATCGTTGCGCAGCAGATCCACGATCATCAGATTTTCC
>JAUSLX010000206.1 GCA_030645775.1 Gallionella sp.
ACCCCAACCCTCCCCTTGAAGGGGAGGGGGAAGGCAGGTGCGGCGGCATACTCTCCCCCCTTCAAGGGGGGAGTTGGAGGGGGGAGGGGGGGAAGTTAACCAATAGATACTTTGGATTAATGACTTTGTGCGGCATGCCGATAATAGTTTGAAAGCGAGGATGACCAATGCAAGATAACAAGGCGTTGAATGAATGGGTGGTCAGGCTTGGCAAGTGTGAGCTGCCCGTATTGAAGCATACCTCGCGAGATTTGGTGGCGCTGCGCGCAGACGATGAAAAATTATCGGCGCATTCCATTGCGCACGCCATCAAGCATGATCCGCTCATGACGCTCAAACTGCTGCGCTACTTGCAGAGCCACAAACACCGGGCGCAAACCACCGATGTGGTGCAGGTCGAGCAGGCGTTGCTGATGCTCGGTTTTGAACCGTTCTTCAACCATGTTGTACCGCAACCGTTGATCGAAGACCTGCTCAAGGGTCATACAGTTGCACTCCCGCCGTTGCTGCGCATGATACATCGCGCGCATCGCGCCTCGGAATATGCCTATGACTGGGCGGTGTATCTGCACGACCTGCATTTCGAAGAGGTGCGCGTGGCCGCCTTACTGCACAATCTCGCCGAGATACTGATGTGGTGTTTTGCACCGGATGACATGCTGAAAATCCGCGACATTCAGCAGCATGACAAGGCCTTGCGCAGTCACGCTGTCCAGGAGCAAGTGCTGGGCTTCTCACTGACTGCGCTGCAAAAAGCGTTGGTTTCCCAGTGGGCGCTACCGGAATTGTTGCATACCCTGGCAGATGAACACAGTGCCAAACACCCGCGTGTGCGCATCGTCAATCTGGCGATCAATCTGGCGCGCCATTCCGCCAACGGCTGGGATGATGCAGCCTTGCCGGATGACTACAAGGACATAGGTGAATTGCTGCATTTGCCCGCGGAGCAGGCGATGCTGATGGTCATAGCGGATGCCGGCCAGGTGTGTGACCTGAGCAAACCGCACTGAGACACGGGAGACTGCGTCAGGGCTTGCTACCCGAACCACGCTGCAGGGTTGATTCAGCCGATTTAGACCGTAATTAAGCGGGTGGTAATATGACGTATGACATGGAGTATTCGCTGCACGGGTTGACCGTGCTGTTGTCGGTTGCCGCCGTGGCGTGGGCGATTCATCTCATCCCGCTGTCCGGGCGAGTCCGGGCGTGGTTGTGGTTCTCGGTCGCCTTTGCACTGCTGACCACTGAGCGTGTGTTTGAAATGCTGGCACACGATGGCACCCTGCTCACGGAAAAGAACCATGAAATCATCGGTGACCTGCTGCACTTCTTCGCGGCTGCGTGTTTGCTGACCGGCATTATTTGCATCCGCAAAATTTTTCTTGAATACCGGACATCACGGCAGCAGCTCGGGCAGCAACTGGATGAATTGCAACGCTTTCAGCGGGTGTCCGTTGGACGTGAACTGCGTATGAAGGAGTTGCAAGCGCAGCCCACTTCGCCGGGGACGCAGGTCACTACTGACGAAGCTCAGCCATGCGCTGACCAGGACGCGGCGCAGGAACGCACTGCACTGTTGTTTATGCTCGAAGACCTGGCGCGCGTCCAGCAACTGAATGAACACGCGCAACAGGAATGGATGGCCACGGTCGATGCCCTGGATGATCCGATGTTTCTGCATGATGCCGAGTTTCGCGTGATACGCGCCAATCGGGCTTATGCCGTGCAAGCCGGGAAAGCGTTCCAGGAAATTATCGGACAACCTTATTACGAAATTTTTCCGAAAGCCGCCGGGCCGCTGCCTTGCTGTCTGCGATCGATGGAAAAAGCAGAAGAAGAAGAAGAAGAAGAAGAAGAAGTGGCCGTCGGCGAGGCACTTTATCGTTCGCGCGCCTTCTCCGTAAAAGACGGACAGGGTGTCTATCTTTACTCCGTGCATACCCTCGAAGACATCACCAAACGCAAGCAGACGGAAGATAAACTGACTGAGCAGGTCGAGGAGCTGCGCCGCTGGCACGAGGCCACGCTGGGCCGGGAGATGCGCGTTCTTGATCTCAAGCGCGAGGTGAACGAGTTGCTGGGATCGGCCGGAGCGCCGCCGCGTTACCCCAGTGCAGATGTTGAAGCGCAGGAGGTGTGAATAATGGAAGAATCCGCCGCGCAGCAATTCGCAACCGCCGCTGATCAGGGGCAGGGTGGGATACCCGGCGAGCGCGCAGAAATCGAATATCGCACCGTCATTCAGGCATCACTGGACGGTTTTTTTAGCAATGATTTTTCCGGGCAGATTCTGGATGTGAATGAGGCGCTCTGCCAGATGCTGGGTTATACGCGCGAAGAGTTGCTGCACATGAGCATCATGGATATCGAGGCAGCCGAATCTCCCGAACAGACGGTTCTCCACATTCAGGAGGTCATCCGCACCGGTCGTGACCGGTTTCAGACCCGGCATCGATGTCGGGATGGCACGCTCATTGATGTAGAGGTCAGCGCCCAGTACGTCCCGGAACATGGCGAGCGTTTCTTCGCTTTCATACGCGACATTACCGGGCGCCGGCAGGCGGAAGACGCACTGCGGCGGATTGAGTGGATGCTGACCGAGCGTCCTGTGCCGGAAACACTGAATATTGGACAGGCTTATGGCGACCTGACCCCGCTGAATACCTCACGCGTCATTCTCGATGCCGTCGGTCAGGACTTGCTGGCTGACATTGTCGGGGACTTCATGCGCATACTGGAAACTTCCTCGGCGATTTACGAGACGAACGGCGATTATGCCAACGGTATTTTTGCCTCGGGCTGGTGCAAGTTCATGGACCTGGCTTCGCGCAAACTTTGCAGTACGGCGGACAACCGCGAGGCGTTGAGTTGTGGTCGTTGGCTGTGCCACGAATCGTGCTGGAACGAGGCTTCGCTTCAATCCATGTTAACCGGGTCGCCGACGGATATTGAGTGCGCCGGCGGTATCCATCTTTACGCGGTGCCGATACGTGCCGGTGACGAAATCGTCGGCAGTATCAATTTCGGCTACGGCGATCCGCCCAGGGATGCCGCTCGGTTGCAAGCGCTGGCGGCCAAATACGGTGTCAGTGTCGAGGAACTGCGCCGCGAGGCGGAAGATTACGAAACCCGGCCGCCGTTTATCATCGAGCTGGCCAAGAATCGCTTGCATGTCGCCGCGCGGCTGATCGGCGAGATCGTGCAACGCAAACGTGTCGAAGAAAAAATCAACCAACTCAATGCCGAGCTGGAGCAGCGTGTCTTCCGGCGCACCGCCCAGTTACAGGAGGCCAACGCCGATCTGGAAAACTTCAGCTATTCGGTGTCTCACGATCTGCGCGCGCCGCTGCGCGCCATCGATGGTTTTGCCACTATCTTGCGTGAAGATTACGCCGGAAAACTGGATGCAGAAGGTCTGCGTCTGTTCCAGGTAGTGAGCGACAATGCGCAAAAAATGGGACGTTTGATAGATGATATTCTGGCCTTCTCGCGCGCCGGTCGTTCCGAGTTGCAGCTGATCACGCTCGACATGAATGCACTGGTGCAACAGGTTTGGCTGGAGCTTGAACATCAACGGACGGGACGTGCCATTGAATTCCGCCTGACCGATTTGCCACCCGCCACCGGTGATCCTGCCGTCATGCATCAGGTGCTGGAAAACCTGCTCGGTAATGCCGTGAAATTTACCGCCGGGCGCGAAGCGGCGCTAATTGAGGTAGATGGACAGCGCCACGGGGATGAAAATATTTATTCCATCCGCGATAATGGCGTCGGCTTCGATATGGAATATGCCAACAAGCTGTTCGGACTGTTCCAGCGCCTGCACGGTATGGAGGAGTTCGAGGGTACTGGTGTAGGGCTGGCCATCGTCAAGCGCTTCGTCATAAAACACGGCGGGCGAGTCTGGGCGGAAGGAAAACCGGGGGCGGGGGCGACATTCTGGTTTACCCTGCCGGCAGAAACGAGTGCGGAATGAGGATTGCAGAATGCGGAATCTACAATCACCACTCCGCATTCAAACGAATCCGCAATCTGCAATCATCAATCCATATTCAAGGAATCTACTCATGCTAACTGCGGTTGATATTTTGCTGGTGGAGGACAATCCCACCGATGCGGAGCTGGCGCTGCGCGCGCTGAAGAAACACAACCTCGCCAATCAGGTGGAATGGGTGAGGGATGGAGCAGCGGCACTGGATTTTCTGTTCAGGCGTGGCGATTACGCGGTGCGGGAAATCACACAGCCGCATCTGGTGTTGCTCGACCTGCGCCTGCCCAAAGTGGACGGGCTGGAGGTGCTGCAACAGATGCGGGCGTATGAGCATACCCGATTGATACCGGTGGTAGTGATGACCTCCTCCGGGGAGGAGCGGGATATCGTGGCCAGCTACCAGTTCGGCGCCAACAGCTTCGTCTCTAAACCGGTGGCGTTCGAGGAATTTGCCAGGACGGTGGCGGAGCTGGGGTTGTACTGGATGCTGGTCAACAAAGTTGCACCGGCTGGAATGACATGATGATGTTAAAAGAAGCAATGCAGCCCGACGCCGTGAAGTTGACGCAGCCACTGCGCATCCTGCTGCTGGAGGATAGTCCGACCGATGCCGAACTCAACGAGCGCATGCTGCGCCGTGCGGGAATCGACTTTGTTGCGTTGCGGGTGGAAGACCACGCGACGTTTGTCGCGGCGCTGGATACGTTCCGTCCGGACATCATCTTGGCCGATTACAGTTTGCCGGGATTTGACGGTTTGCAGGCTTTGTCCATAGTCCGTGAGCGTTCGCCGGATCTGCCCTGTATTTTTGTCACGGGTGCGCTGGGTGAAGAGCGGGCGGTGGAAGCTATCAAGCAGGGGGCAAACGACTATCTGCTCAAGGACAGACTGGCTCGTCTGCCCGCGGCGGTGCTGCACGCGCTAAAGGAAAAGGAGAAGGAAGGGCTGCGCCGGCAGGACGAAGAAAAAATTCTGGCGACACAGGCTGAATTGCAGCGGATGTTGGCAGAGGCCAATCAGTCACGCCGGGCGATGCTGAGTGTGATTGAAGACCAGCGGCGCGCGGAAAGCGCGACCCGGCATGCCAACCGCGCGTTGGCTACGCTGAGTGCGGTGAACCGTACTTTGGTGCGCGCCAGCAGCGAAGATGAGTTGTTGCAGTCCATTTGTCAGGCCATCGTCGGGCAGCGCGGTTACTGGCTGGCCTGGGTGGGTTATGTGCAACATGATGCGAGCCAGTCCATCCGGATCATGGCGCGTGCCGGCCACGACGAAGGTTATCTGGATGACTTGCAGATAACCTGGGCGGAGAATGAGCGCGGCATGGGGCCTTCCGGGCGTGCCGTGCGCAGCGGCACGACGCAGTTGTGTCAGGACATCGCGCACGACCCGAATTTTTTGCCGTGGCGCGATGCGGCGCTGCAGCGCGGCTATGCGGCCAGCATCGCGCTGCCGATGCTGAACGGTGATCATACGGTGTTCGGTATTCTCAGTGTGTATGCCGAAGAGGTGAATGCCTTCAGTCCCGCCGAAGTCGATCTGCTGGAAGAAATGGCCGGCGATCTGGCGTTTGGCGTGGGCACCTTGCATACTCGACACGAGCGTGATCTTGCACTTGAACAGAGTGAGCAGTATATGGCTCAATTGCAAGATAGCCTGGAAGGCACGGTGCGTGCCATCGCCGCTATCGTTGAAATGCGCGATCCTTATACCGCCGGTCATCAGGCCAGAGTGTCCGGTCTGGCTGCGGCGATTGCCCGGAAAATGGGCTTGCCCGAAGATCAGATTCACGCCATCCATCTCGCCGGCATGGTGCATGACCTGGGAAAAATCCGCATTCCGGCGGAGATACTCAGCAAACCCGGGAAAATAACCGACATCGAGTTTAGTTTGATCAAGGTTCATCCGCAGGCAGGTTACGATATTCTGAAGGACATCGCCTTCCCCTGGCCGATTGCGCAGATGGTACTGCAACATCACGAACGGCTGGATGGTTCAGGTTATCCGCAAGGAATCAAGGGTGATCAGATTGATCTGGGTGCGCGCATCCTGTGCGTCGCGGACGTAGTCGAGGCGATTTCCTCGCATCGGCCGTACCGCCCGGCGCTGGGGATTGATGCGGCGCTGAATGAGATTACTCGTGGGCGCGGCACGTCCTACGATGCGCAAGTGGCGGATGCCTGTATGGCGCTGTTCCGGGAGCAGGGATATCTGTTCACGGATTGACTTCGACTGAGGGGGGGCAATGACACCGATATGGCGGCTGGACTGGGATGAGAGTCTGAGTGTATGCATCCCGGAGATTGATGCAGAACATCGGCATTTCATGCAGCTTATCAACGAGCTGAATGAGGCCATCGTCGGGCGTATGGGAATGGCGCAGATAAAAAGCTGCATGCAGGCCGTTATTTACGATGCGGAGGCGCACTTTGCCCACGAGGAGGCGCTGTTCAGGGAGTGGGACTATCCGGAGACTGAACAGCACATGAGCAGGCACGCGGAGATTATCCAGGCACTGCATGAGATTATGGGGCGTTTCGAGCACGACGGGCTGGAGTACGAACTGATAGAGGCGGGGCTGGCGGTGAAGGCGGCGCTGATCGAACATCTGCTGACGGAAGACATGAAATACCGCGATTATTGCCTTGTATCAGGAAATAGGTGCGGAACGGACGCATGAATTCGCGCGGAGAACAATTTGCCACCAGCCTTCAGGCTGGTGAATTTAGACGGGGAGGGGTTTGAATCCCCTCCCCTCCACGCCCTTAAACCTCGCCCTTCAGGGCGAGGTGGCGTGTGTTCCGACCTGAAGGTCGAGGTCTTAAACCGAGTTGGAATGAGGATAAAATGAAACTCGCTACCAAGGTAACCACTTTTTCCATCGTGATGACGGTGTCCATGATCGTTATCATCGTGGTCGTCAGCTTCTTGTCGTTCCGTCAGTTCACACTCTCGACCGAGCGCGAGCATATCGCCTCGATTGCCGAAATTGTCGGCATCAGCCTGAGTGAATCGATGCTGCACAATTCGGTAGAAAATCGTGACGATTTTCTCGGTCATCTCGCTACGGTTGAGGGCTTGCATACAGCAAGGGTGGTTCGCGCCGACAGCGTCTCGAAACAGTTTGGCAAGGGGCTGAAGATTGAGCAGTTCAGCGACGCTATCGATGCGCGGGTGATGCGAGATGGCCGGGCTTATTATGAATTGACAGAGGAAAACAACGGTCTGGTTTTTCGCGGCACACTGCCCTATGTGGCCACCCGTTCGGGGCATATTAATTGCCTGCAATGTCACGCTGTGGCTGAAGGGACGGTGCTGGGCGCGATCACGATTTCAATGTCGATGAACGAGATGATGCGCAGTGCTTATGTGACCTCTGCCAGCATGGTGGTGGCGATCGTATTTTTCATGTTGGTGATGTTGTGGTTTTTCCGCCGTCTGGTCAAGCCGGTGATTACCACGGCGCAGGATGTGCAGGAAACGGTGGAACGTGCCATTCAAGGCGATTTCCATGCCAATATTGCACGCCGTACCGATGATGAAATCGGCCAGGTGGCAGTGAATTTGAACAGTCTGCTCAAGTTCATCCAGAATGGCTTGTCCACCATCAGTCAGGATGTCGCGCAGTTACTGCAGCAAACCCCCGTTCATGCACACGAGAATCTGCTCAATTCCACCATCAGCCGCGTGTCCGGGTTGATCGACGCGGCGCATTTCAAACAGGCCATCGAAGAGGATGAAACCAAGCCGGAAATCTACCGGCGACTGTCAACGGTATTGCAAACGCGTTTTGCCGTTGATAATTTTTCCATCTATGAGGTCGTGCCGGGCACCAATCACATGACTTCCCTGATGGTGGACGGGGAAGCAGATGCGCCTTGTCGCTGGTGCGACCCGCAAATTCTGGTGCATGCCGAGAGCTGTCGCGCCCGGCGCACCGGTCACACCATCAGTTCGATTGAATCGTCCGGCATCTGCTACGCTTTTGCCCCCGATGCGCCCGATCGTTTGCATGTGTGCATTCCCATCATCCAGTCGGGCGCCGTGGGGAGTGTGTTGCAATTGGTGGTGGGCAAGGACGAAGCCGAACGGGTCAACGATTTTCTGCCCTATCTGAATGTTTACCTGCGCGAGGCCGCGCCGGTGATCGAGGCGAAACGCCTGATGGATACGCTGCGCGCCTCCAATCTGACAGATGCGATGACCGGCCTGCACAACCGTCGCTTTCTGGAGGAATTTGCCGATACGCTGGTGTCCTCCAATCAGCGCCGCAAGAGCCAGATGGCTATCCTGATGCTCGACCTGGATTACTTCAAGATGGTGAATGACAC
>JAUSLX010000161.1 GCA_030645775.1 Gallionella sp.
TGCGCAAGCATGCCGGCGAAACGCTGTTCGCACTGGCGTTGAGCCTGATCCTGGGCGGCGCACTCGGCAACCTGATAGACCGCCTCGCCTATGGTTATGTGATCGATTTCCTGTTGTTCCACTGGAATGAACATTATTTCCCGGCCTTCAATGTGGCCGATTCTGCGATTAGCTGCGGCGCATTCCTGCTCATCTGGGAAAGCTTTATGGAGAAAAAACATGGCTCTGCTGCTGGCTAACCCGCGCGGCTTCTGTGCCGGCGTGGACCGCGCCATCGAGATCGTGGAACGCGCACTGCGCATGCACGGTGCGCCGGTCTACGTAAGACACGAAGTGGTACACAACCGCTTCGTGGTTGATAACTTGCGCAACAAGGGCGCCATCTTCATCGAAGACCTGGCCGATGTCCCGCCCGGAAGCATCCTGATTTTCAGCGCGCATGGCGTATCGCAGGCGGTGCGCCGCGAGGCTGAAGCGCGCGACCTGACCGTATTCGACGCAACCTGCCCGCTGGTCACCAAGGTGCATATCGAAGTCTCACGTCTGCGCGATCAGCACAAGGAAATCATCATGATCGGCCACAAGGGGCATCCCGAAGTGGAAGGCACCATGGGCCAAAGCGTGGGCGGCATGTATCTGGTGGAATCGCCCGAGCAGGTCGCTCAGATCAAGGTGCGCGACGAGCAGAATCTGGCCTATGTCACGCAGACCACGCTGTCGATGGACGATGCAAGCCTCATTATCGCCGCACTCAGGACGCGCTTCCCCTTCATTACCGGGCCCAGGAAGGACGACATCTGCTATGCCACGCAGAACCGCCAGGATGCGGTCAAGCTGCTGGTTACGCAATGCGATGTCGTCGTCGTGGTCGGCTCGCCGAACAGCTCGAATTCCAACCGTTTGCGCGAAGTCGCGGCAAATGTCGGCGTACCTGCTTATCTGGTGGATGATGCCAGCGGCCTGCAGCCGGAATGGTTTACCGGAAAACAGCATATCGGTGTCAGCGCGGGCGCATCCGCGCCGGAAGTGCTGGTACAGGGCGTAGTCGCGCGCTTGCAGGAACTGGGCGCCGGCAAGGTCAGTGAATTGCAAGGTATCACCGAAAACGTCGTCTTTCCGTTGCCCAAAGCGCTGCAAACCTGACATGCAAACAGACTTCCTGATCATCGGAGGCGGCGCGATCGGGCTGACCAGCGCGCTGGCTTTGCTGCAAAAAGGTTATCGCGTCACACTGCTGGAGCGCGGCTCGACAGGTCAGGAGGCTTCGTGGGCAGGCGGCGGCATCATGTCGCCCTTATGCTCCTGGGATTATCAGGAATCCGTTACCCGCCTGACGCAGCGCAGCATGGACCTGTTCGATCAAGCAGCGGCAATGCTGCACGCCACCACCGGCATAGATCCCGAATATCAGCGTAGCGGCATGCTGCTGTTGCCCCCTAACGTGCATGGCAAAATAGCCGGGCCTGATGAAACTCGCCATGCCCGTTCCCCTCACCCCAACCCTCTCCCGCCTGCGGGCGAGGTAGCAAACGAATCGCTACGCGAATCTCATATCAACCAGGATGAGCGCGCCACACAATGGTGCGCGCAACATCAGGTCCAATTGCAGCACGCCGCATTGGGCGACTATTTACCCGGCTGGTCAGACTATGGCCTGTTCTTGCCGGAAATCGGCCAGATACGCAATCCGCGCTTATTGCGCGCACTGCACAAGCGTGTGGAAATGCTGGGCGGCGTGATCCTCGAACAGCATGAAGTGCAACAATTCGAAATTACCGGTGAGCGGATTACCGGACTGCAAACCTCACGAGGCCGACTCAGCGCGGACGCCTACATCGTCGCGGCAGGCGCATGGAGCAGACTCCTGCTGGGCGAACACGCGCTGAAACTGGACGTACGCCCGATACGCGGACAAATATTGCTGTTCAAGTTCGATGCGCCCCCCTTCAGCCAGATTCTGCTGCAGGACAGCCTGTATTTCATCCCGCGCACGGACGGCCATGTACTGGTTGGCAGTACGCTGGAAGAGGTCGGCTTCGACAAATCCACCACGACCGAGGCACGCGAAGAACTGTTGCAACGCGTTCATGCACTGTTCCCGCACTGGCAGAACCATCCTCCGATCCGGCACTGGGCGGGGCTGCGCCCCGGCTCAAAAGACAACATACCCACCCTCGGACGCCATCCTAATCTGGCCAATCTGTATGCGAATTGCGGACACTTCCGCTACGGGGTCACCATGTCACTGGCCTGTGCAGAATTGCTGCTGGGCGAAATCGAAGGTGAGCCGCAACCCTTGTCCATGGACGAATATCGCTGGCTATAGCCACGACCTGTCCACTATAATCCCCGGAGATTTTGCTGGAGTAGCTCAGTTGGTAGAGCAACGCACTCGTAACGCGTAGGTCGGAGGTTCGATTCCTCTCTCCAGCACCATCCAGTCAGCAGCTCTGGCTCATTATCTTGAGGAATTTGCATGACTTTTTCTCTGCCCCGTGAAAGAAGTCCCCGCTGGAAATACCTGATCTATCTCATTGTGCTGTCACTGCTCGCGATCGCAGCCTGGTACTTCACGCGCCCGGCGCC
>JAUSLX010000215.1 GCA_030645775.1 Gallionella sp.
GTGATGATGCCGACATCGGCAATGATTCCACTAAACATAAACTCCCTCCCTAGCCCTCCCCTGTCAGGGGAAGGGAATCACGAACCTATTTTGACGGTAATGCGCAGATCACGCCCGACTTGGCGCACATCGTCCCATACAAGCTGAATGCGCTGATCCAGACGGGTCAATTTACCCAGCTGTGCCATGCCCTGCGCTGCGTCACCCAACAACTGGGGAGCGATGTACAACAGCATTTCATCAACCAACCCCTCGCGCAACAGGCTGCCATTGAGGGTGCCGCCCGCCTCCACCAATACTTCATTGCAACCGCGCAACGCCAAATCCTGCAACACGGCTTTTAAATCCACCCGCCCGTAGCCATCCGGCAACATCACCACCGTCACCCCCAGGTCCTGCAACAAAGCCATCTTGCGCTCATTGTGCAGTGCGCCATAAATCAGCACGCCGCCCCCTTGCAGGATGCGAGCGTCCGGCGAAATACGCAATTGACTGTCCAGCACCACACGCAAGGGCTGTCGCTGAGTGTCTATCTCGCGCACATTCAATTGTGCATCGTCCGCCAGCACGGTATTGATACCGGTGAGCACCGCACACGAACGCGCCCGCCAGTGCTGCACATCCAGCCTCGCTTCAGGGCCGGTAATCCATTGACTGACCCCGTTCGCCAACGCGGTGCGACCGTCCAGACTCATGCCTGTCTTGCAGCGCACCCAGGGCGTACCACGCGTCATGCGGGCCACAAACCCGGCATTCAGCTCGCGTGCCGCTGTTTCCATCAAACCGCATTCGACCTGTATTCCGGCCGCACGCAGTTTCGCATTCCCCTGCCCTGACACCAGCGGGTTCGGATCCGTCATCGCCACCACCACACGCGCCACGCCCGCCACTATCAGCGCATCGGCACAGGGCGGCGTCCTGCCCTGATGATTGCACGGTTCCAGCGTGACGTAGGCCGTAGCACCTTTTGCCGCCTCGCCCGCTACACGCAAGGCATGGACTTCGGCGTGCACCTCGCCGGCACGCCGATGCCAACCGCTGCCCAGCAACTTTTCATCCTGCACCAGCACGCAGCCAACGCGCGGATTCGGGCTGGTGCTGTAAAGCCCAAGCTCTGCCAGACGCAACGCCTGAGCCATCCATTTACTGTCTTCAGCAGTGAACATTATTCAGGCTTGTCAATGGAAGGCGGTGGCGTCTTGCGCACCGCCTTGACCGCATCGGCAAAGTCACCCACATCCTGAAAGCTCTTATAGACCGAAGCAAAGCGGATGTAGGCAACCTTATCCAGTTTGAGCAATTCCTGCATCACCAATTCACCCACTTGCCGTGAGTCAACTTCGCGTTCACCCAGTGCATACAGTTTATGGGTGACGATATCAATTGCGGCATCCACCATTTCGGTTGAAACCGGGCGCTTGTGCAAGGCGCGCTTAAAACTGGTGCGCAACTTTTCCGCGTCGAACTCGCTGCGCGTACCGTTCTGTTTGACCACCTGCGGC
>JAUSLX010000216.1 GCA_030645775.1 Gallionella sp.
TCGGGTCGGCCAGCAATTCCTGCGCCAGATCAACGTCCTGTTGCGGTGTCTTGCCGCGCGGGCGGGTGCCGGCGATCGGGCGCACCGTGACCACCTCACCTTCGAGACGCGCCAATATTTCCGGCGATGAACCGACTACGTGATGGTCGCCCATGTCGTAATAGAACATGTAGGGTGACGGGTTAATGCTGCGCAATGCGCGATACAGCGAGAGCGGTGAGGCGGGAAAGGGCTGCGACATGCGTTGCGACAGCACCACCTGCATGATGTCGCCGTCGAAGATGTATTGTCTGGCTTTTTCCACCGCTGCCTTGAATCCCGTTTCGCCGAATTCTGATTGCGCTTCAATGGGCGGCACAGGCGGCGCATAGGGAATGTCTACTGGCAGGCGCAACATGGCTGTCAACTCGCGCAGTCGTTCGCGCGCGATTGAATAGGCATCATCCCGCGACGGATCGGCATAGACGATGAAAGTCAGACGGCCGGAGAGATTGTCCACCACAGCCAGTTGCTCGGTAAGCATCAGCAGGATGTCTGGCGTGCCTATTGCATCCGGCTTGTGTACGTTGTCCAGGCGCGGTTCGATGTAACGGATGGTTTCGTAGCCGAAATAGCCCGCCAGTCCACCGGTGTAGCGCGGCAGTCCGGACAGGGGAGCAACCTTGAAGCGGGATTGATATTCACTGATGAAATCCAGCGGGTTGCCGACATCATGGGTCGTTTCGCTGTCGATATGAGTCAGCGTGATGCGCTTGCCGCGCACGGTGAGGCGGGTGTCGGCAGGCAGGCCGATGAAGGAATAGCGTCCGAAACGTTCGCCGCCCTGCACCGATTCCAGCAGGTAGGAAAACGGCTTGTTGGCCAGTTTGAGATACAGCGACAACGGCGTGTCGAGATCGGCGAAGGTCTCCGCAACTAGCGGGATGCGGTTATAGCCTTGTTGGGCCAGAGCATTAAATTCTTGCTCGGTAATAGGGTGCAGCATGAAAAACCTCCAGTTGTAGGTCGGGTTTTAACCCGACAAGATAGTTATCGTCGGGATGAATCCCGACCTACAGGCAACACCATCGCCAGTTGGCCGATTCGTGCAGATACGGGAGGTCGTTCATTTTCAGGCTAGTTTCAATAGCGGCAAGGCGGCGGGGAGATTGGCGATAACCGCATCAAGATCCAGCGTTTCAACGGGTTCGCCGT
Source organism: Gallionella sp. (assembly GCA_030645775.1). Lineage (GTDB taxonomy): Bacteria > Pseudomonadota > Gammaproteobacteria > Burkholderiales > Gallionellaceae > Gallionella. The sequence continues at coordinate 1,195 of JAUSLX010000216.1, forward strand.
GGTTGTAGCCGTAAGGCACACAGAATGTCGGGCAGCCAGCAGCACGTGCGGCGATCGTGTCATTGAGTGAATCGCCGATCAGCAGCAGTTGTTCGATCGGCACGCCGAAGAATTTTGCGGCATGCAGCAGGGGCAGCGGATGCGGTTTCTTTTCCGGCAGGGTGTCGCCGGCCAGCACGATTTCAAAATATTTCGCCAGACCGACACCGGCCAGCAGTGGCGTAGTGAAGCATTCCAGTTTGTTGGTGATGCAGCCCAGACGGAAACCCGCCGCTTGCATGGCTTCCAGACCTTCGATGACGCCTTCAAAAGTTTTACTTTCCAGCAGCAGGTCGTTGTAGTGCTTCTCGAAGATAGGCAAGGCATGATCGTATAAGGCGGCATCCGGTGTGGCATGCATTTCGCCGGTCAGCGCACGCTTTACCAGCCAGCTGACGCCGTTGCCGATGTAACTCGCCAGCAGTTCTTGTGAGACAGGTGCATAGTCCATGTCGCGCAACATGCGATTGGCGGCTTCGGAAAGTTGGGGCGCGGTGTGTAACATCGTGCCGTCAAGGTCGATGACGATGGCTTTGATGCTGACGGGTGTAGTGAATCGCTTGATGTTCTGTGACATGGGGTTCCTTAATGCGCTTTGGCAGGTTTCTTTTCGGGCGCGGTGGAATTATCCGGTGCGGTTTTTAATGAACTTTCCCCGTCCTTGAGTTTTGTATCTGTTGCAGCGGGCGCCGATGCAGATCCCGTTTGTTCCAAGCTAACGGGATTGGCGCCCATGCTGGGGTCGAGTTTTCTGTCCGTTATATCCTTGTCGGCAGATTTCCAGCCCATCAGCACCGAGCTGGGGCTGTGCGTCTCGTTTTCCTTCATGCAATCTTCAGGTGTTTTCAGCGAAACACGGCAGGCATAGCCTACCGCCTCTGCATCGTATATTTTTTGTTCTGCCACGCCAGTGAGTCGATCACAACCCGAGGTTGAGAACGCAATGATCAGCAAGATGACGGCGTGGCGAAACATGATTAAACCTTGGCCAGTTCAGCGCGCATCGCCGCAAGTACGGTGTCGAACTGATGCTTGTCGGTAGCTTTGCGTGCGCCGAAAATTGCCGAGCCTGCAACAAAAGTGTCCACGCCGGCAGCGGCTACTTCACGGATGTTTGCAGGGCCTACGCCGCCGTCGATTTCTAGGCGGCAGTTGTAACCGCCTGCATCTATCATCGCACGAACCTTGCGAGCCTTGTCCAGTGTGTAAGGGATGAATTTCTGACCGCCGAAACCCGGGTTGACCGACATCAGCAGCACCATGTCCAGTTTTGGCAGCATGTATTCCAGAATATCCAGCGGAGTGGCAGGATTGAATACCAATCCCGCTTTGCAGCCGCTTTCCTTGATAAGGCCGATCGTGCGGTCAACGTGCTCGGAAGCTTCCGGGTGAAAAGTAATGTAAGTCGCGCCAGCCTTGGCGAAATCAGGAATGATGCGATCCACAGGCTTGACCATCAGATGCACGTCTATCGGAGCGGTCACGCCGTGAGCGCGCAGCGCATCACAAACCAGCGGGCCTATGGTCAGGTTGGGGACGTAATGATTGTCCATCACGTCGAAGTGCACGATGTCTGCACCCGAGGCGAGAACGTTATCAACTTCTTCGCCCAGCTTGGCGAAATTGGCGGAAAGGATGCTAGGGGCGATCTGATACATGATGTTTCCTTCGTTAAAATTGATTGTCACATTGTGCATTCTAAACCGAATGCGTTATTAGTGGTTATTTGGGAAGCGGTAATCCGGCTACTCTGTAGAAGTTTGCCAGGTTGCTCAGGTCATCAAATACCGCTGCCGCCCCCGTAAAATCATGATTGCGCGTGTAGTGGTTGGTGGTGACGTAAGTCCTGATTCCGGCTGCCAGACTGGAGCGCAGGCCGTTTTCGGAGTCTTCCAGCGCGATGCAGTCTGTCGCGGCCAGCCCCATTTTTTCCAGCACCCAAAAATAAATATCCGGCGCAGGTTTCTTGTGCGGCACGATGTCGCCACAGCCATTGGCGGCAAACAAATCGGCCCAGTCTTTTCCCAGTCCGACTTCCAGCAGCGCGGTCACATTCTCCGGCGTGGTAGTGGTGGCGATGGCCAGCGTGATGCCCGCCGCATGTGCGTCATGAATCAGCTGTTTAACACCGGGGCGTAGCGGAACGCCGCCCTCGCCTATCATGGTGGTGTAATGCTGTGTCTTGATGGCATGCAGGTTTTTCACAAAGCCGTCAAAATCGGCGGGCTTGGTGAAGTCAGTCAGAAAATCACTTATGAAATACTTGATCCGTTCTTTACCGCCGGTCACCGTGAGCAGCTTGTCATACAGCGCTACATCCCAGTTCCAGTCCAGGCCGCTTTCCGCGAAAGCTTTGTTGAAGGACATGCGGTGTCCGTCTTCAGTGTCGGCCAGCGTTCCATCTACGTCGAATATGATTGCTTTTATAGTCATGATAGTGTCAGTTGTCAGTTGGAGATGCTTTTTCCTCAGTCCTCAGTCCTGCTTTTACCTCATTCCCGGCAGTTTACCCGCCATGTTGCGCATCATCTTGGCCATGCCACCCCCCTTGGAAAACATTTTCATCATTTTCTGCGTTTGTTCAAACTGGTTGAGCAGCTGATTGACATGCATCACCTTCACGCCCGCACCTTCAGCAATGCGCCGTTTGCGCGAGGCTTTGATGAGTTCCGGCTTGCTGCGTTCTAGCGGTGTCATCGAGTTAATGATGCCTTCCAGCCGATTGATGGATTTGTCGTCCACCTTGGAGTCAGCCGCAGCCTGACTGAGTTGTGCGGGCAGTTTGTCCATCAGTGCGGACATGCCGCCCATTTTGCGCATCTGCACGAACTGCATTTTGAAGTCGTTGAGGTCGAAGCCCTTGCCGGCTTGCATCTTTTTGGCAAGTTTTTCGGCTTCGCCCTGATCTACTCCGCGTTGCGCCTCTTCCAGCAAAGACAATACATCGCCCATGCCCAGTATGCGCGAAGCCATGCGCTCAGGGTGGAAGGCTTCAAGTCCGTTGGGTTTTTCGCTGACGCCGATAAATTTGATCGGTTTGCCGGTGATGTGGCGCACCGAGAGGGCTGCGCCACCGCGCGAGTCGCCGTCCAGTTTGGTGAGGATAATACCGGTGAGCGGCAGCGCTTCGCCGAAGGCCTTCGCGGTATTTACCGCATCCTGCCCAGTCATCGCATCCACCACAAACAAGGTTTCAATCGGTTTCAGACTGGCGTGCAGTTGTTTGATTTCCGCCATCATCGCCTCATCAATGGCAAGGCGTCCGGCAGTATCCACGATCAGCACGTCGTGATGATGTTTGCGGGCGAAGTCCAGCGCGGTCAGCGCGATGTCCTGCGGCTTTTGACTGATGTCGGAGGTAAAGAAATCGATATCGAGTTGCCTGGCCAGTGTGCGCAACTGTTCAATGGCTGCCGGGCGATAAATGTCGCAACTGACCAGCAGCACCTTTTTCTTGTTCTGTTCGCGTAACAGTTTGGCGAGTTTGCCGCAGGTGGTGGTTTTGCCCGCACCTTGTAAGCCGGCCATCAGGATTACGGCGGGCGGCGTGGTGGTGAGATTGAGCGCGTCGTTGTGCTCGCCCATCAGTCGGGTGAGCTCCTTGTGCACTACGCCGATGAAGGCCTGGCCGGGGTTCAGGTTGCCGATGACCTCCTGTCCCAGTGCGGCCTGCTTGACCGAGGCGGCCAGCTCCTTGACGACCGGCAAGGCCACGTCGGCTTCGAGCAGCGCCATACGCACTTCGCGCAGCGCATCCTGAATATTGTTCTCGGTGAGGCGTGCCTGACCGCGCAGGTTTTTAATGACACCAGAGAGACGTTGCGTCAAATTGTCCAGCATAGCCGTCCTTGTGGGTAATCAAAGTAAATGAGGTAGAATCTGCGAAGTCTAAAACATTCTGACAAAAAATGTCCAATCTTCTCCTGTCACTTTTCGCTTTTGTCACCTATTCCTTACTGGCTGTCTATTTCTGGCGCGCGCATGCGCGCGGCGAATGTGATGAGCGTTGTCGCGGTACGGTCGGGCATTTGTCGCTATTCCCGATTGCGCTGCATGGCTATCTGCTGTGGAGTGGTATTTTTTCGGGGGGCGGGATCGATCTGGGTGTGTTCAATGCGCTCTCGCTGATTGTCTGGTTGACGCTGCTGGTGTACTGGGTGGCGCGCTTCTTTTATCCGATAGGCGGATTACAGGCGCTGGTGTTGCCGCTGGCGGCTGTAACGCTGTTGTTGCCGGGCGTGTTCCCTGCGGATCATCAGTTAACCCATACGGATTTGCTGGCTTTCAGGGTGCATATAGCGGTTGCGATGCTCGCTTATAGCCTGTTTACCATCGCCATGCTGCATGCGGTGCTGATTTCGCTGGTGGAGAAACGCTTGCATCATGCGAACTTGCCGCGTGTACTGCGCAGCCTGCCACCGCTGCTGACGATGGAAAGTTTGCTGTTTCGCATGATAGGCATAGGTTTTGTATTGCTGACGCTGACGCTGGTGTCGGGCGTGTTGTTTTCCGAAGAAATTTTCGGCAGAGTCTGGCAGTTCAATCATAAAGTGCTGTTCGGTTTGCTGTCGTGGTGTGTATTCGCTGTGTTGTTATGGGGACACCATTACTATGGCTGGCGAGGAAAAATCGCCGTGCGCTGGACGGTGAGCGGCTTTATATTTCTGCTGATGGCCTATCTGGGCAGCAAGTTTGTGCTTGAACTCATGCTGCATCGCTAATCTCGTTGATTATCAAGGCGCTTGCTACACACCGGGCTTGTGTCGTAGAATGCCCGCCCTTTCGTGGTGATGGGCTCGCGCAGGCGGGCGCATGGCTGACGAATACAAGGTGATGTCACTCCCTGGTGTTGCGGGAATCACTTTTCCGGCAAAGCATTACCCTGCACATGAGTGCATAGGTCTTTTAGGCTAATAATTTAGATAGGTTTTTTATGGTCATCATTCGTCTTTCCCGTGGCGGTTCAAAGAATCGTCCGTTCTATAATGTGGTCGTTGCCGATTCACGCAATCGTCGCGATGGTCGCTTCATCGAGCGCGTAGGTTTCTACAACTCGATCGCCAATGAAAAACAGGAAGCATTGCGTCTGGATCTGGCACGCGTAGCGTTCTGGCAAAGTAAAGGCGCGCAATTGAGCGACGCTGTTGCCAAGCTGGTTAAACGTGCCGCCGGTGCAGTTGTTGCAGCCTAACGTCTCCGAACCCATGGTGATCATGGGTCGCGTTGCATCTGCCTTCGGCATACGCGGCTGGGTGAAGATCCAGCCGTTCAGTGAGTACGTCGATAGCCTGCTGGGTTACAAGTCCTGGTATCTGGGGCATGAAAATGGCCCGTGGCGTGAAGTGACCGTTGCTCAGTGTGAAACGCATGACAAGACACTGGCTGCGCAATTTCCCGACTGCCCTGACCGCACCGCGGCCGAGAAGCTGAAAGGTTTATTGATTGCCGTGCCGCGCAGCAGTCTGCCCAAGCAGGATGAAGGTGAATACTACTGGGCTGACCTGATCGGCCTGTCCGTGGTAAACGAGGCAGGCGATACGCTGGGGACGGTGGTCGAGTTGCTGGAGACCGGCGCGAATGACGTATTGATCGTGAGAGGATCGGGCCCTGATGTGCTGATTCCCTTTCTGGCCAGCGTCATCAAGCATGTGGATATGGCAGCCAAAACCATCCAGGTGGATTGGTCGGCCGATTTCTTGCTGTGATATTTGACGTTATCACGCTGTTCCCGCAGATGTTCGATGCGTTGACGCAATGTGGCATCACGCGTCGTGCGGCTGAACAGGGGCGCTATGTGCTCAAGACGTGGAATCCGCGTGATTTCACCACAGACAATCACCGCACGGTAGATGACCGTCCTTACGGCGGTGGCCCCGGAATGGTGATGCTGGGCGAGCCGCTGGCTGCTGCGATCAATGCGGCGAAACAGCGTCAGCAAGCCAGTGGGGTGGTCAGGAGTCGCGTGGTGTATTTGTCGCCACAAGGCCGCTTGCTGACGCATGCCGTGGTTAAGCAAATGGCCGCGCAGCCGGAAGAAGGGCTGATTCTGCTGACCGGGCGTTATGAAGGTATCGACGAACGCCTGATCCGCCAGATGGTGGATGAGGAAATCTCTATTGGCGACTACGTGTTGTCCGGTGGCGAGTTGGCGGCGATGGTGTTGATGGATAGTCTGGTGCGGCAATTACCCGGTGTATTGGGCGATGCCGACTCAGCGGAGCAGGATTCGTTTGTGCAGGGCTTGCTGGATTGCCCGCATTACACCCGCCCGGAAATTTTTAATGGGGAAGCCGTGCCCCCGGTGTTGTTGTCTGGCAATCATGCCGAGATACAGCGCTGGCGGCTTTCCCAGTCGTTGGGCAGGACGTGGTTGCGTAGGCCGGATTTACTGGCCGGGCGTGATTTGACAAAAGAGGAATCTGGTCTTCTGGCTGTATTTCAGGATACCGATGGAAATTCAAAATCCTAAGCGAGACAAGGCGCGAGAGAAATTTTAGCGCGCTGCATATGAGATATATGTAAGCGATTAAATTTGTTGAGCAACGCAGTATCGCAACGGAGTTTGGATTTATAGCGGTGTCCTGCAGAAGGAACAAGATCCGATAACCAAGGAGCAGTAAAGTGAATTTGATCGAACAATTGGAACAAGAAGAAATCGCCCGTTTGGGTAAAGTTATCCCTGATTTTTCGCCTGGCGACACCGTCGTGGTCAGCGTGAATGTGGTCGAAGGTGAGCGCAAGCGCGTTCAGGCTTTCGAAGGTGTGGTGATTGCCAAGCGCAATCGCGGTTTGAATTCCGGCTTTATCGTGCGTAAGATTTCCGCAGGTGAAGGCGTGGAGCGTACATTCCAGACTTACTCGCCAGTGATCGCTGCCATCGAAGTGAAGCGCCGCGGTGCGGTACGTCGCGCCAAGCTGTACTATCTGCGCGATCGTTCAGGCAAGTCGGCACGTATCAAGGAAAAGTTACCGGCACGCAAAGTAAAAAATGTAGCAGCAGCGTAATTTCGCTGTATGTACAGAAAAACGGGAGGCTTTGCCTCCCGTTTTTTATTATCATGACGACATGGATTATCAGGCAAAACTTTCTGCGCCCTTTGGCATGCTGGGCATCCGTTGCGACGACGATGCATTGACCGGCATCGATTTTCTTCATGCAAGCGAACAGCCGCTGCATGCCGCCAGCGCATTGGCTGAAAGTGTGTGCGAGCAGCTATTGCGCTACTTTGAAAATCCCGATGCCGAATTCCTGGTTGTGCTTAAATTAACGGGGACGCCGCATCAGCAAAAGGTCTGGCAGGCCATGCTATCTATCCCGCGCGGTGAGACGCGCAGCTATGGTGAACTGGCGACCGAGCTGCATTCCAGTGCGCAAGCGGTTGGCCAGGCTTGCGGCGCCAATCCCATACCCATCGTCATTCCTTGTCATCGTGTGGTGGGAAAAGCCGGGCTGGGTGGCTTCATGCACCATGCCAGCGGCGACCCTATCGAGATTAAACGCTGGCTGTTGAAGCATGAACAACGCTGAGCTACTGGACGAATTCTGCGACACGTTGTGGCTGGAAGACGGCCTGTCGCGCAACACGCTGGAAAGTTATCGGCGCGATCTGAACAAGTTCGCCGCCTGGCTGGAAAAGCAGCACACAACCAGCCTGCTGCAAACCACGCATGGCGATATACAGGGTTATCTTGCCGACCTTTACGCCGTGCAAAAAGCGCGCGCCAGTTCCACCGGACGCAATCTCTCCAGCCTCAAGCGACTGTTTCGCTATCTGCTCAGGCAAGGGAAAATCAATACCGATCCCACGCTGCAAATCGACAGGCCGAAATTGCCGCGTAATCTGCCCAGGAGCTTGAGCGAGGCGGATGTGGAGCTGCTGCTGGCTGCACCCGAAACGCAAACGCCACTGGGTTTGCGCGACCGTACCATGTTTGAGGTGCTGTATGCCACCGGCTTGCGCGTGTCGGAACTGGTAAGTCTGCGCATCGGTCAGGTGAGCATGGATATGGGCGTGGTGCGGGTGATGGGCAAGGGTAATAA
>JAUSLX010000220.1 GCA_030645775.1 Gallionella sp.
TCGTCGCGATCTCGATGACCGTCGGCGGCGGTGCATGGGACAACGCCAAAAAATATATCGAAGAAGGCAACTATGGCGGCAAAGGTTCGGAAGCGCACAAGGCCGCCGTCACCGGCGACACCGTAGGCGACCCCTACAAGGACACAGCAGGCCCTGCGGTGAACCCGTTGATCAAGATCATCAATATCGTAGCCCTGATGATCGTGCCGCTGCTCTAAGCAAACCCCGTCCATGCAACAGCGGTATTTTTCCGCCAGGGAAAGTGCCCGCAAAAATGCACACAGGCCATTCCCGCTCATCGGGGAATGGCCTGTTCTGAGGAGTTGACCCGCTTACTGCGCGTGCATCAGGTTGAGCTGTCTGGCAATGATGTCATGGTTCAGCCACAGCACCGGCCCCGCCGGATGGGAGGTCTCGTAAAACATCAACGGCCCGGTTCCTTCCAGCACCAGCGCGCTCAGATGACCGACAACCAGTTCCTTGCGGTCATGGTGCATCTGGGTAATTTCTTCCGAAGTCCCTATCATCCGGTCTGCCAGTGCTTCCGAATTATCCATGGGCCAGGCGGCAAAATTACGGTAGCCTGCCATCACCTCGCTGGTGTTATACGTTTCTATTTTCTGCAACAGGTCTTCGAGCGTGACGCCTTCCTGCAACAGAGGACGGCAAGCCTGCCACTGTGCTTCGGCCCAGTCGCCGCCGTTTTCCTTTGTGAGCGCCAAGAGCAGCGGAAACAGCGAGAGTTCGACGCCAACAAAGATGTCTGACGAATTGGTGCGTATTTCCGGGCAGTTATAAACCGTGGCCTTGATGCCCTGAGCCCAGGCAGCTTCTGCCACTTGCTCCAGACGCATCTTGGCCTGACCCTGGGTATAGTTGCTGTAGGTCTGCCACTGGTACTGGCCGTCTATCAGAATTTCTGTGCCGTGATAACCGTAAGCGGTGTAGCGCACCTGGCCGCCGGATTTTTCCAGCCTTGCGCGGATCGCCGCGCTGCCTTCGATCAGATACTGGAAGGTGTTGGCGGTGACTTCGTCGAAATTCATCAAAATCAGTTTGCCCAGATCGCTGTCCAGCAGCGCGCGGGAGGACATGAAACGCTCGCCGCGGCCCTTGTAGATGCGGTTAGCGATGGCCAGAAACACTTTTACCTTAGGTATGCCGCCCGCCATGGTGTGCGCGAAGAAGGCGTTGGCACCGTCCGGGATCAGACCATCCAGTTCGCTCATCACCCGTGCGACGGAATTTCTGAAACGCGCAACGCCCACTTCGCGACATTTATCGATGTGCGCCCAGTCCAGCTTGTCTTCCTGCCAACTCTTGAGCGTCATGCCACCCAGCAAATCGGTCGGGGTAGGCTCGCCGGCAGGCGCATCCAGGTCGAAACCGGCCATCAGCGGCACATTGATGATGCGTCCGCCGAGGTTTTCTTCGGCTATCGCCAACTCTTCATTTGTCAGTGCGCGCAGCGCATTGTTTTCATCGCGGCGACCAACGGTGATGCCGACAATAGTCATGCCGGATTTCTTCGCTTCGTTGATCAGGCCGTTGGCGTAGCCGCGACCGAACAGCTCGCCGAACAGCACGAAGACATCGCCTTTACGGAAAATATTGCCGGTAGGTACGTCTCTCAAAGGAATGGGTGAAATCATGGGAATCTACTCCGAAATGAAGAATTTATAAAAACAAATACAAAGCATTGTCCACGAAAAACACGAAACGGGTTAAGCAGGCAATCCGCAACGCGGATGCTCGCAAAAGCACGAACAAATAAAACAACAAAAAACTTACGATCCGTATCAATGACCCTATTGTGTCTTTCGTGTCTTTCGTGTCTTTCGTGGACAGATTTTTTCTGCGTTAGGCTGTTCCGCCCACCGTCAACCCGTCGATTCTGACGGTAGGTTGGCCGACACCGACCGGCACGCTCTGGCCTTCCTT
>JAUSLX010000237.1 GCA_030645775.1 Gallionella sp.
CTATGCTCTTAGCTTTCGCTTACTCATTCAAGATGGGACGGCTGGACGCTTACATTAAACAAACAAAGTTGCCTGCATCTGTTCATCTGCGCTGAATTCCAGTAAAGTGCAGTCCCGTTACCTACAAAAAGAGCAATAATATGAGTACAAAAGGCCAGCAATTACAAGACCCATTTTTGAATACCTTGCGTAAAGAGCATGTGCAGGTTGCCATTTATCTGGTCAATGGCATCAAGCTTCAAGGTCAGGTTGAGTCATTCGATCAATATGTGGTTTTGTTGAAAAATAATTCTGTCATACAGATGGTCTATAAACACGCTATTTCCACTATTGTTCCGGCTCGGGCGGTCAATATTTCTTATGACGATGCCGTAGCAGAGTAATGCAGCAAAAATCTGCAGGGTCTGAATCCGCAATACTGGTCAGTATTGACCTTGGCGATACAGATTATCGTGAGAGCCTGGAGGAGTTGCGATTGTTGGCTGAGACGGCCGGTGTGCATACTTTGGCGACCGTCGAAGCCAAACGTCAACGTCCTGATGCGGCATTGTTCGCGGGTAGCGGCAAGGTCCGGGAAATCGCCGAAATGGTCGAGCGCATGGAAGTGCCTCTGGTGATCTTTAATCACGACTTGTCTCCCGCACAGATGCGCAATCTGACCGCGCAATTGAATACCCGCGTCATTGATCGAACCATGTTGATTTTGGATATTTTTGCGCAGCGCGCGCAAAGCCATGAGGGCAAGGTGCAGGTCGAATTAGCCCAGCTTAAATATCTGGCTACGCGTCTTGTTGGTCTTAATACCGATATGGGGCAGCAGAAGTTTGCTGTGGGCGCACGCGGCCCCGGTGAAACCCAGTTGGAACTGGACAGGCGCAAGCTGGACAAGCGTGTGCATTTGCTGAAGGAGCGACTGGAGAAGCTTAAGAGTCAGCGTGATGTAATGCGACGTTCGCGCAATCGTTCCGGCGTATTTTCGGTATCCATAGTCGGCTATACCAACGCAGGTAAATCCACCCTGTTCAATCGTCTGACCAAAGCCAATGTCTATGTGGCGAACCAATTATTTGCGACGCTGGATACCACTTCCCGCAAGATGTTTAGCGAAAGTGCGGGAGAGATCGTAATGTCGGACACGGTCGGGTTTATTCGTCATTTGCCGCACGGTCTGGTCGCCGCATTTCGCAGTACGCTAGAAGAGACGGTGCAGGCGGATTTGCTGTTGCATGTGGTAGACGCCAGCAACCCTAATCGTGATGACCAGATTAGTGAAGTCAATAAAGTGTTGGCGGAAATTGATGCGGATCAGATTCCGCAGTTGCTGGTGTTCAATAAAATTGATGTGCTGGATGTTCCTGAAAGTGTCGAGCGTGACGACTGTGGTAGAATTGCGCGGATTTTTCTCAGTGCTAAAAGTGGTGCGGGAATGAACGAGTTGCGGTTAGCCTTGTGTGAGGCGAAGGATGCGAAGTTGGCTTCTGAACAAATTGAAAATCAAATCAAACAAGCGAGAAATGAACCATGGGAATGAATGACCCGCAATGGGGCAACAAGAATAACAATGGCGGCCCCCCCGATTTGGAAGAGTTGTTGCGCAAGCTGAATGCCAAGGTTGCAGCTTTGATGGGGAATAAAGGCGGTTTCGGCAGGAACGGTTCCGGAAATACAGGCGGCGATTCACCGACGCCAAAGCTTGGCGGAAGTGGCTTGGGCTTGCTCGCCTTAATCGCTGTGTTGATCTGGGCGGCTAGCGGCTTCTATATTGTGGATGCAAGTCAGCGCGGTGTGGTTTTGCGCTTTGGCAAACTGGTTGAAACAACCGAGCCAGGCCCGCGTTGGCATTTACCGTTTCCGGTTGAGTCGGTTGAAATTGTCAATCTGAGTCAGGTTCGCACGGTTGAGGTGGGTTATCGCGACAACGTCAAGAACAAGATGCTGAAGGAATCGCTGATGCTGACGGACGATGAAAATATCGTGGATATTCAGTTTGCAGTGCAGTATTTCTTGAATGACCCGGGTGAATATTTGTTTAATAACCGTAACTCTGACGAAAACGTGCGTCAGGCTGCGGAAACCGCAATACGCGAAGTGGTCGGCAAAAGCAAGATGGACTATGTGCTCTACGAAGGGCGTGAACAGGTGGCGGCTTCGGCGACCAAACTGATACAAAGTATTCTGGACCGTTACAAGTCAGGGATACTGATTAGCAAACTGACGATGCAGAATGCACAGCCGCCTGAGCAGGTTCAGGCCGCTTTTGACGATGCCGTCAAGGCGGGGCAGGATCGCGAACGTCAGAAGAATGAAGGGCAGTCCTATGCAAACGATGTGATACCACGCGCAAGCGGTACGGCAGCACGTCTGATACAGGAATCGGAAGGTTACAAGCAAAGTGTGATCGCCAATGCCGAGGGTGATGCCAGTCGTTTCAGGCAAATTCTTGTCGAATATGAGAAAGCGCCTGCCGTCACTCGCGAACGGATGTATCTGGACATGATGTCGCAAGTGATGGGTAACATCAGTAAAGTAATGGTTGATCAAAAGAACGGTAACAGCCTTTTGTATTTGCCTTTGGACAAATTGATTGAGTCCAGTCGCGGCGGGAGCGCGTCTGCGGAAGTGTCGGCAGCGGGTAAGGTCGATACGGCGCCGGCATCATCAGAAAATAATGACAATAGTGCGGCACAGCGTGCGCGTGACTCTTTGCTAAGCCGTGATCGGGGTGCTCGATGAAAACTAATATAGCTAATATTTTGATTGGTGCAGTCGTTGCGCTGATCCTGTTAAGTTTGAGCCTGTTCGTGGTAGACCAGCGTCAAAATGCAATTGTGTTTCAGTTGGGAGAAGTGGTGAGCGTCAAAACTTCACCGGGCCTGTACTTCAAAGTGCCGTTGATGCAGAACGTGCGATTTTTTGATTCACGCATTCTGACGCTGGATACCGGAGAACCCGAACGTTTCATCACGGCGGAAAAGAAAAATGTGATGGTTGATTCCTTTG
>JAUSLX010000238.1 GCA_030645775.1 Gallionella sp.
CTATCGCGACACCTTGCAGGTTGAGTCTAGGCTGGACTCGGAACTTCAAAGCATTCGTGACAGGTTGACACCTGTGTTTCAGGAAGAGGTCGCCTATTTCTTCAAGGATGAGGTGTTGCGTGAATACTCGGATATGGACACTTACGCTGCTTTAGCGCTGCGTGATCGTTACGGTCCAGTGTCAGAGATGCCTGACAGCGGGCTGGGCAGTGGCCCGTTGATCGAACGATATGCGGTGCTGGCAGCTCGCTATCATGCACTGGTCGATCCCATGATGCCTGTGGCGCGCGCCAACCGGTATGCCCCGGATATGGAGGAAATACTGAAGAAGCTGCAGGCGGATGCGGGTCGTCTTGATGGTCTGGATAATGCTGCATTTTCTCGCGAATCAAACCGTTACTCGAATGAAGCCTATCGCCTCATCGTTCAAGCAGGCAATGAGGGCAAGGTCGAACCCAAGAGCAGGATAAACGTAGCCTACGGCGCCATCATCGGCAAACTGTCGGAGATATCCGGTGCTTATTACCAGCGCCAGCGTCTGAGCAGGGCACAGGACAGTCTGCACAGTGTCATCGATGGCATCAAAAACTTTCTGGCCAACCCGGATGCCATGGGTGGATGGCAAGCTGCCCAAAGTTGGATGGACAGCATAGGTCCTGCCAAGAGTGGGGTCGATGTTGCTGTGCGCAACCATCCCTCCATTGTGCCGCTAATGGCACAACTGGATGGCTTCATGGACAGGCTCAAGGTGCTCGCATCCAGCGTGGATGCCGCTACGCTACAAAGGGATATGCAGACCATACAGTCCATGTATGTCGGGTTTGCCAGTGCCTATCAGAACAGGAATCTGCCGGGCCTGATCTCCTTCCTGTCCAGCGACTGGCAGGCGGCGGACGGCAGCACCGTATATGATCTGGAGACCACGCTGTCTAACAGCTTTCGGGTGTTTGACAGCATCGTGTTCAAGATCAGCGGGATGAACATTCAGCGTACGGGGACTACTTATCGGGTCAGCTATCAGGCAGCGCTGACCGGGCGCATCAGTCGTATGCAGAAGTCACATGAGGAAACATCCGATGTCGTGGATACTGTAGTCATCACCCCAGACGGGCCGCGTATCCAGAAGACTACGGCTATGCTCCATTAAGTTCTGTTCAATCTGAGGAGTGAACAATGAATCACCGTCGTCGCTTTCTGATGGTCGCTGCCATCTTGCTGCTGTCAGCTTGTGCGGGATTACATGCCGCCCCGCCCGATCCCGCCCGTTCAGCGGTGGATCGTCTGTTCGCCCGCCTGCAACAGGATTTGCGCGCCGATGATGGGGCGCGTATAGCCTGGGCTTTCTCGCCGGATGCGCGTGATATGTCCTCAGTACGCAACAGTCGCGAAGAACGCTGGGTCGACTTTCAAACCGTAGAGGTTGAACTGCTGACTGGGCGTATTCTGGAACGCGATGGCCTGCTGAATGTACAGGTACGCTGGAATCGGCTGGTACGGAACCGTAGTGGTCTGCTAACCAAAAGTTCCGGATCAGCGGAAGTGATTCTGGAAAAGTTCGGGCGTGATTACCGAATTCGGCGGATATTAGGCGACAGCTTTCTCTGATCCCGTCTGACACCGGCTGATGATCAGCGTAGTGAAATAGCCACGGGGCATGATTTACACCAGCAACGTCCAGACCATGCGGCTTACACACAGCGATATTTAATTTCGGCGCAACAATTGCGGGCGTTATCAGTACTTCTGGCAAGTCGCAAGGGTGGCTGAACACGTCGTGGAAACTAATCAGTTCTGGAGTAGAATCAGCAGCAGGGTGATTGCAGGCAGGCGTTTGTTACGGATCGGTTTCTGGATTTCCTGCTATATCAAATGCTTACTATGTTATTCGCCCTATTTATGCACTATTCAGGCTAAACATGACCCTTTTGAATCCACGCAGCCTCAGGCAGATATTGCGACATGAAATCGTCCAGCGCTGCCTGTCTCAACTTGCCGAGCGGCTCGCCACTCCTTTTCGCATTGTAGATGAGCAGGATGTGACACTGGCTGGCGATGCGGCGCTGAATGATAGCAATCGCGTAGCGGTGTTATTCTCCGGCAACACGGTAGCCTGGGTGATTGCGCCGCAGCATGCAGAGGCGCTGGCTGCCACGCTGGCAGGGTTGATCGCCCTTGAAATGGAAAAAAAAGCCGTGGCTGCCGATGCGCTCGAAATATATCGGGAAATCAACCTGCTATTTCATTTGCACGAAGTGGTCGGCACCAATTTGAATCTGGTGGAAGCTTGCAACAGCCTGATCGGCGAGGTGCAGCGGCTGGTTAAATGTGACGCCAGCATGATTTTTCTTGTGGAAAAAGATAAATTGCTGGCAGCGGCTGGCAACACTCCCCGCCACAGCGAATCATTCCCGAGCGGTGCAGGCATTGTTGGGCATGTCTACACCCATGGACAGGCCGACATTTTCAACCACGTCGAAGAGGCGCCCCATTTTGCCGGTGAGACAGATTATCCCGCGATGATGTGCGCGCCGCTGGAAACGGACGACACCCGGTTGGGCGTCCTGGTTGCGGCGGGAAACGGCCCGTTTTCGGCCAATGACCTCAAGCTGCTGATCACGCTGGCTTCGCATGGTGCCATTGTGTTGCGCCATGCGCAGCTTTACACAGAATTGCATGAATTATTCCAATCGACGGTATCGGTTCTGGCTGAAACCATTGAGAAGCGCGACCCCTATACTGCCGGGCACACTCAACGCGTCACCGATTATTCGGTGATGATTGCAGAATTTCTGGGATTGCCGGAAAAAGACCTCAACGATTTGCGCCTGTCTGCCATCCTGCATGACGTCGGAAAAATCGGTGTTCGCGACCATATCCTGCTTAAACCGACCAGACTTGATCAGAATGAAATGGAACAAATGAAGTGTCACACCGAGCACGGTGCCGACATTCTCAATCACAGCCGGCTGCTGCATGCCATCGTGGACGGAGTGCGCTTTCACCATGAACGCTACGATGGCAAGGGTTACAATTACGGACTACAGGGACTGGGTATTCCACTGCACGCCAGAATTATCGCTGTCGCAGACGCTTTTGATGCCATGACAACCGACAGACCGTACCGCAAGGGCATGGATGCCGCAACCGCCACGCTTGAAATCAGCAAGGGAGCGGGCACGCAGTTCGATCCTGTCATAGTTGATGCCTTTCTCACCACACTTGCCGCCCGAACCCGGTCTATGTTAAAGGCGGCCAGCCCAACAGGGATTCCAGAATGAATAACGCCATTGTAATTGTCGATGATGAAACACATATCCGTATCCTGCTGGAGGAAACGCTTGAGGAACTTGAAGATCAGGGTATAGAGATTTATCTGGCCAGCAATGGTGCGGAGGCACTGGAGGTGATACGGCGCCATTACCCGCGACTGGTTTTTCTCGATGTGATGATGCCGATTCTTAACGGCTATGATGTCTGCGAGCAGATTCGTGCCGACCCGGCGTTGCAGGGAATTGAAATTATCATGCTGACCGCCAAGGGGCAGGATTCAGATCGCCAGCGCGGTTATTCCGTCGGCGCCAATGATTACATCACCAAACCCTTTGACCCGGATGCCGTTCTGGCGCACGCACGCGCTGTTTTCGGCCTGAATTAACCTCCGTTCAATCCGTATCAACGATTGCAAGCGCGTAGCGCTTAGTTACTTACAGGTTTAATGATGTCAAAACGTGACAAGATTTGTGTTTTTCGTAGGTCGGGATTTTATTCAGGAATAAAGTGGTTTCATCGCTTATATTCCGTGGAAATGCCCCTCATTCAGGAATAGGCGATTTATCGCCTTATATTCCGTGGGAAGACCCTTGCGATCTTGCGGC
>JAUSLX010000240.1 GCA_030645775.1 Gallionella sp.
CGACGCCAGTCGCCGGATTTGACCAGTAATTAAAGGAGATGCGCAATGGCAAACCAACCTGAAATTACCAACATGGCATTGTTCTGCGACTTTGAGAACGTGGCGCTGGGCGTGCGCGATGCCAAGTATGCGCAGTTCGACATCAATAAAGTGCTGGAACGCTTGCTGCTCAAGGGCAGCATCGTCGTCAAAAAGGCCTATTGCGACTGGGATCGCTACAAGGAATTCAAGGCGACCATGCACGAGGCGGCCTTTGAACTGATTGAGATACCGCATGTGCGCCAGTCGGGCAAGAACTCGGCGGACATTCGCATGGTGGTGGATGCGCTGGATCTCTGCTACACCAAAGCGCATATGGATACCTTTGTCATCATTAGCGGTGATTCGGACTTCTCGCCGCTGGTTTCCAAATTGCGCGAAAATAATAAATACGTGATCGGCATCGGCGTGAAGGATTCGACCTCAAATTTGCTGAGTGCGAATTGCGATGAATTTATTTTTTACGACGACCTGGTGCGCGAGCAAGAGGCGAAGCAAAAGCGCGCCGAAAAAAAGGCACCGGTGAAAGTAGGCAAGGTCAAGCCAAGCGTTGCCAAGGGTGAAGATGACAAGCGTCAGGAGGCGCTTGATTTCATTGTAGAAACTGTTGAAGCCTTGATAGCCGAGCGCGGCGCAGATGAAAAAATATGGGGGTCTTTGGTCAAGACCACCCTGCAACGCCGCAAGCCCGGCTTTACCGAATCCTCTTACGGCTACCGCTCATTCAAGGAACTGGTCGAGGACGCGCAGCGAAACAAGCTGCTGCTGGTAGTGCGCGACGAGAAATCCGGCCAATACACCATTCGGTTGCCGGCAGCTGATTAGTGACAATAGCAGATTCAGTTGGCACACTACGCATAAATCTGGAAGCAAAGCGCACGGATGCTGAGTATGCAGGAGGGCTTGACATATTTAACCGTACATGTGAAATCAGATGGTTGCAGTATAACAGGACAGCTTATACAGAACGCTCTCCTGCATGCATTTGAATAGTTCTGTCGACTTAAACGTTGGGCATCTTGATCGACTCTATGCAGAAGCTGACTGTCTTCCTAAAGATTCCATTCGATAGCGAATCCACGACGGATTCGCACACAGCGATTGCTTTCACTCACTGGCTTCCCGTTGGGCGCGACCATGGGATACTCATAGAGGATGGGGACACAAGAGTTCTCTTGTGGTTTGACGAAAAATGCACATGGTGGGGCTCTCAACCGACAGCTGACGAATTGAAGAAGTACGTAAATATCGATACTCGCTATGTTTACGCTGATATTCAAGTCAGCGGCCTTGGCGCAGACTTGCTCGAATACATGCAAGCCCGTGATTTTTCGAAACAACTGGATAAAGATGATGATCCCCTTCAGTTGGAATACAGCAGAATTGCACAAGGCGTTTTGACATCGGCAATTCATCGAGTCAATCGACTTATTTCCTTTGCTCGATCATATAAGGGACAGTATTGGCTGTCAGAATACAAGATTGACTTTGATCGTCTTCGAAACTATTTCAGTATCTTCGAGGGGCGCGGTCAAATCGATATTGGACCAATATTTAGGTTTCAACCATCGCAAACTGACGTCATATATGTAACCACGGAAGGGGAAGATCGATACGTCACTGAATCAGATTGGCCAGCATTTCGGGAATTCGTAATTGGTGGCAGCAAGCCGCAATTGATCGGTGAACTTCTGGCGGGATCTGAACATTTACTGAGTATCGGTGTAAGCGTCCAGCCGTCCCATCTTGAATGAGTAAGCGAAAGCTAAGAGCATAGTGTCCACCTAATTTAAGTGGACACTATCATGAGCACTACGAATCCTGCGCCTCGCCGACGCACGTATACAACTGAGTTCAGGCAAGGACTGGTCGCACAATGCCAACCTGGCGTATCTGTTTCAAGAATCGCGCTGGCGCACGGTATCAATGCCAACCTGCTGCGCAAATGGATCGACCGCTACCGGAATCAACTGCCAGCAGCTGTCTCAGCAGAACCTTCAAAACTGGTTGCCGTTCAAGTCGAATTGCCTGTAAAGGCTCAAACTGAAGCCGCTTGCAGTGAGACCATTGAGATTAGTCTGACCAAGCGCACCACGCACATCAACATCCGCTGGCCAGGCAATCAAGCGCAAGCATGTGCCACATGGTTAAGTGCGTGGCTCAAATGATCCAGCCGGAACATGTATTCCTGCACGCGGAACCCGTAGACATGCGTTGGAGCATGGATCGACTGTCATTGCTGATTCAGCAGATTGACGGTCGCTCTCCCTGCGACGGCACGGCCTACGGCTTTACCAATCGCAATAATTCGCGCCTAAAGCTGCTGATCTGGGACGGCACCGGCGTTTGGCTGTGTCATCGCCGCCTGCACAAAGGGCGATTCCGTTGGCCTAATCCAGGTGAAACACTCTTTCAAATGAGCGCAGAGCAATGGCGCTGGCTGACCACCGGCGTAGACTGGCAACGACTGTGCGCAACACCTTCCGAACTGTGGCGAGTTTGATATTGACAGCCTGATATTTAGTGAGTTTATGGGCTGTATTTGATATAATTAAGCCCATGAATTCAATGGATAAAACTGCTAGTTCAGCCGCTAATCAGCCTCGTAACGACGAGGTCGCACGTCTCACAGAACTCGTTCAGTCACTGAATTCAACGCTCCACACGCAAGAAATTAAAATTCAGGCGCTGGTTCAGGAAGTGGCCTATTTGCGTCGCATGCGTTACGGCGTTAAGAACGAAGCGATGAGCGCCGAACAGCGCTCATTGTTTGAAGATGATGTAGTTCAGGACATCGCTGCGGTGGAAGCCGAGCTCCCGGCAACACCTGCTGCACCGAGACGCCGTGCCGGGCGCCAGACCTTGCCAGAACATCTTGAACGTATTGATGTGCGCCACGAGCCAGATTCCTGCACCTGTTCCGCCTGTCAGTCCGATCTAGTCAAGATCGGTGAAGATGTCAGCGAGCAGCTGGATATTGAACCGGCACGCTTCTTTGTAATTCGTCATATTCGTCCTCAATATGCCTGCCGCCAGTGCGAAACCATCACCGCAGCACCCGTGGCACCCGCTGTCATTGACGGCTCACTGGCGGCACCCGGTTTGCTGACCTGGGTTGCGACCGGCAAATATCTGGATCACCTGCCGCTCTACCGCTTGGAACAGATTGCTGCCCGGCAGCAGGTGAATCTGTCACGCAGCACTATGAGCGAATGGATCGGTCGCATGGGGTTTGCCCTGCAACCTTTGGCCGACCGGTTATCTGAGATGCTCCGGCAGCGGCAGGTGCTGCATGCCGACGAAACACCGGTGAAACAACTGGATCCGGGTGCCGGTAAAACCAAACGCGCTTATCTGTGGAGTTATCGCAGCAACGATCTGGATGAGGGGCCGCCGATAGTCGTGTTTGATTACCAGAGCAGCCGTTCAGGGCAGCATGCACGAGACTTCCTGCATGGCTGGCAGGGTTCACTTATGGTTGACGACTACGGCGGCTACAAGAAGATGTTTGCGGTTGATGCGCAGTTCGCTGTCACCGAGCTGGGCTGCTGGGCGCACGCCCGGCGCAAATTCTTTGACCTTCAAGTCAGTGGTGCACATCCACAGGCTGCGGAAGCGTTGCGGCGTATTGCCCGACTTTACGCTGTCGAAGATCAAGCGCGTGAAATGGATCATGCGGCCCGTGGAGAGCATCGCCGTGAAAACTCACTGCCGCTACTGGCGGACATGCATGACTGGCTGATCCACTTACGCATCAAAACGGCGGACGGCAGCGGACTGGCTCGTGCGATCGACTACAGCCTGCATCGTTGGTCAAGCTTGATTCGCTATGGGCAGACCGGCAATCTACCCATCGACAATAATCCGGTGGAAAACGCGATTCGACCCATTGCTCTGGGCAAGAAGAACTGGTTATTTGCCGGGAGTGAACGCGCTGGAAAACGGGCGGCTGCAATCCAAAGCCTATTCGCTACCGCAAAGCTCAACGGCATCGAGCCGTCTGCCTGGCTGAAAGATACGCTGGAAAAACTGCCCGTCTGGACCATGCGACGCATCGACGAACTCTTGCCCATCAAACCTGCTGCATAAGCTGAATCGTCTGGCTAGGTGGGATGGACGGACGCATAC
>JAUSLX010000254.1 GCA_030645775.1 Gallionella sp.
TTGGTTTTGCGCCATACACAAACTATAGTGCAACCCATGTTGATGCGAGCACGAATGTTACCGCCACATGTACGGCAGGTACGCCGTATACCATGGCAGTCAGCGCAGGGGCAAATTACAACGCTGCGGGTGGTATGGGCGGTGGTTGGCGTAATCTGGCAAACGGCGCCAGTTACCTCGGTTATGGCATCTACCAAGATGCTGCCTATACTACGTTTTGGGGTAGTGGCGTGGCTGGGCAAGGCAGTCTCGGTGCAGTGAAATCTGCTACGGGCACGGGTGTTGCTGCAAACCATATGGTTTATGGCAGGATACCATCCGGGCAGGCTGCTGTACTCGGTGGGTACACGGATGCTGTCGTTGCAACGCTGACATACTGAGTTAACAGTAATAATTTATTGCATGAATCGTGAATAAAATTTCCAGGCAATATCAACAGGCGGCCAAAGTTGTATTTTTGGCCGCGTTTTTTTTTACTTCGAATGTACAAAGCTCGGAATTTAATGTTAATCCGGTCAGAGTCTATCTTGATGGCAAGGTTAGATCAGGAACGGTGGTCGTTGAAAATAAGAGTGATGAAATCCTGACGATACAAACATCGATAAATTCCTGGTCGCAGGAAAACGGTAAGCAGGATTTGCTTGTTCCGACTGAGGATTTGATTGTATCCCCGCCCATTTTCAAGGTGCAACCCAAATCCAGGCAGATGGTTCGTGTAGGCCATCTGAAAAAGCCTGATGCAAACCTTGAGGGGGCCTATCGTTTGATTCTTCAGGAAGTCCCACCGCCGCGTAAGCCCGGTGATACGGGTATGGCGGTTGCTATTCGTATGTCATTGCCCGTTTTCATTGCACCTGCAGCTGCCAGGACTCAAGCAGTTTTGAAATGGCATGCGGAAGCAGTCGATGCCAGGAGCATCAGATTAACTTTTTCCAATTCGGGGACTGCGCATATTCAGATCAACGGAATCAGGGCTGTTTTGACGGATGGTACGCATCTTGCGGCAATTGAGTCCATGATGACTTATGTGCTTCCGGGACAATCGCATTCCATAGTCATGAAAACAGACAAGCCCTGGAAGAGTGAACCATTGCGCGTCATGATCACCTCGGATACCGCACCGCCGGGTGTTGAAACTGAAGTCAAGCCGGAGTAGCGTCAGTCATCTGAAATGTTGTCACTGATTAGGCTGTGTCAGTGCTTGTGGTTTTGTTTTTCATTGTTTCCGGCAATGCCTGTTCTTGCAGCCGAAGCGCCCTATATACTTGAGCTATATGCAATCAAGGTCAATGGGCAGGATATGGGAATGGAGCAAATTCTGTATTCAAAACCTGCCGGCTATCTTGTCACAGCCGAAAATCTGGAAAATTGGGGATTGAATCAGGTCAACAGCGTGCCGATCAAGTCCATGAATGGGGATTATTATCCCCTCTCCGACCTTAAGGGATTCAAGTACAGCCTAGATGCGGCTAACCAGGCGTTATTACTGGAATTTGATCCTGTTGCATTCAAGCCGACCATCTTTGCCGCTCAGGTAGAGTATGCTGTTCCCGGTCCGCCGGAAACGGGGGGGTACGCAAACTACGATTTTTACGGTACGAACAGTAGTTCGTGGGCACTGAATCAGACGCAGCTCAACAGCCTGTTCGAGTTAGGTGTATTTAATCGGCTGGGGGCGGGATTTAGCAGCTTCAGCGGCCAGAATCTCTACAACAATTCACAGGATGCCAACACCTCGGCTCGTTTAATCAGGCTCGAAACCAACTGGGTCAGGGATTTTCCTGAAAAAAAACAGAGCCTGAAATTTGGTGACAACACGGGCAGGAGTGGGATTTGGGGGCGTCCGGTGAAATATGGAGGCTTTCAGTTCGGCACCAACTTTGCCACCCAACCCGGGTTTGTCACGATTCCACTGCCTAAATTCGCGGGCGAAGCTGTGCTGCCCAGCACCACCGAAATTTTTATAAACGGTTTTAAACAGTCGACTCAGTCCATCGCGCCGGGACCGTTCCAGATCAACAACATTCCCTTTATTACCGGTTCAGGTGAGGCGAGACTGGTGATCAAGGATATGCTGGGGCGGGAACAGGCCATCACCCAGCCTTTTTATGTTACGCCCGGTTTGCTGCGCCCCGGGGTGGAGGATTACACGGTTGAGATGGGTTTTGTACGCAATAATTTCGGAATAGACAATGCGAGCTATGGGCGGCCGATGGTTGTGGGTACGAAAAGAAAAGGGTCCAGTGACAAGCTGACCACAGAATGGAGGGCTGAAGCATTGCTTGATCAGCAAACGGCTGGCCTAGCCGCGACGTATATTATGCCAATTCAGGCCGCGCTTACGGTTGCGGCTGCCGTCAGCAATAGCCGCGCGGGTAACGGTGGCTTCATGTTGCTTGGATTGGACCGACAGTCTTTTATGGGGGTTAATTTTGGTATACGTTCCCAATTTACCAGCAATAATTTCACCCAGCTAGGTTCAGTTATCTCGGGTCAGGCCAAACAATATTCGGCGACCATGGGTTTCCCCACGAAAATGGGCTCGTTTGGCATCAGTTATAACTATCTTAAAAGCGCAAATCTGCTGCGCAGCGAGTCGCTTACCGCCAGTTATTCAAAATCGCTGGGCAGAAAGGCTACAGTGGGTTTATCGGTATACACCTCGCTGAGCGGTCCTCCAAATCCAATGGCGAATCTTTTTCTGTCCTATCCGCTCGATAACGGAATTTTCGCCAGCAGCAATTTCTCGTCACAGCAGGGAAAACTGGACGGATCAGTCATGGCGCAGAAAAATCCGCCCATGGGCATAGGCCCTCAGTTGGGTTTCCGGGCGCTGGTGGGGGGCGGACAGGGGCAGCGCGAGAGCGCAGGCCTCACGCTGAAAACCGATTACGGAACCTATATGTTTGATGCCGGGCGAATCCCTGGGCAGACGATCTACACTATGAGTGCGAACGGCAGCGTGGCATTCATGGGCGGCAAAGTCTTCCTGGCGAGTCGCTTTTACGATAGTTTTGCCGTGGCTCAGGTTGCTGGCTACGCTGATGTCCCGGTTTATCTGAACGGGCAACTTGCCGCACGAACTGATAGCCGGGGCTACGCTATTTTACCTGGCCTTGTATCCTATCAAAAAAACAGGGTCAGCATTATTACCGATGATTTACCTATGGAAGCGCAGATCGAGAGGACGGAAGCGGAAGTTGTTCCCCGTTATCATAGCGGGGTAAGTTTGAAGTTCTCCGTCGAACTCACCATCGGTGCGCTGGTCAAGCTGGTTGCCGAGAATGGCGAACCGCTGCCGAACGGGACTGAGCTTCATGTTGAAGGAAATCCGGAGGTGTTTCAGGTCGCCCTCCAGGGCGAGGCTTATCTGACGGGGATTAACAAGAAAAACAAAGTAAGAGCGACCTGGTACGGCCAAACGTGCGATGTTGAAGTTAACCTGCCTGAAAACCCCGGCCCCTTGCCGCATATCGGGCCGATAGTCTGCAAGGGAATCCAGCCATGAAAATAATACCGATAGTGATCCTGTTGTGTATTCCGCTTTCATCGCAGGCGATCTGCACGTTGGCGGTAACGAACTTTGCTTTTGGCGTCTATTCCCCCGCCAGTTACACCGCGCTGGATGCAACGGGAAATATCGGAATCAGTTGTGATGGAATCGCCGGGCAGGGCATCAGCTATACCCTCGCGATCAATACGGGCAGCAGCGGTTCGTTTGTGTCCAGGAAGATGATATACGGACCTTATGCGCTGAATTACAACTTGTATCTCAATGCCGCACGCACCACGATCTGGGGAGACGGCAATGTCGGCACGGGCATGGTTGCGGATGGCTATGCTTCCATCGCAGGGACAAATGTCAGAAATTACCCGGTTTATGGCCGGATTCCTGTTAATCAGGCCGTTCCGGTCGGGAACTATAATGATTCGCTTGTGGTAACTCTGACTTATTGAATTAAGATGGTTAATGCAGGTTGTTGTCGCCTTTGCGGGTTTCAGTCAGTGGCATTGCTGTTTGTCGGCTAGTATCCCAGCGCCCTTGCTCCCTGGTAAAAAACGAAGCTGACCAGCCAGGCCAGTGCCAGTGACCAGGCGATGGCAAACAGGGTGTAGCCGGTATTCTTGGATTCGCTCTTCAGTGTGGCGATGGCGGACAAACAGGGGGTATAGAGCAGGGTGAACAGCATGAAGCTGTAGGCCTGCACCCAATCCAGTTGCTGGGCGAGTGCGCCGCCGAGTGCTGTGCCTGACAGGCCGTAGATTACGGCGAGTGAGCCGATGACGATTTCCTTGGCGACGAAACCAAACAGCAAAGCGATGGTGAGTTGTTCGTTGATGCCGACAGGTGCGAACAGCGGGTGCAGCCAGGTTCCGATGATACCGGCGAAAGTTTCGCTACTGGCAGGTGCGGCTGAAGCGGGCAGGTGGGTGAGCAGCCAGACCAGAACCACGCCGGCGATAATGAATTGACTTGCCCGGCGCAGAAAGTGGGTGACTTCCTGCCAGCCGCGCAGCGCCATCTGGCGTGCAGTGGGGAAGCGGTAGGGAGGGAGCTCCAGCACGAAAGGTTCGCTGTTTTTAAATTGACCTTTGAACAGCAGGGCGGTGAGAATCGCGGCAGCGAAGCTGAGCAGATACAGGCTGAACAGCACCAGTGGCGCAGCCTGGGCCGTGAACAGCGCGGCGGTGATGAAGACGAATACCTGCAAACGTGCCGAGCATAACGAGAACGGAATGACCAGCATGGTCAGCAGGCGCATTGCCCGCGAGCGCATCACGCGCGTCCCCATCAGCGCGGGTACGTTACAGCCAAAGCCCATCAGCAGCATGACGAAACCGCGCCCATCCAGCCCCATTTTGGCCATTAGTGCGTCCATCAGAAAGGCGGCGCGCGACAGATAACCGCTGTCTTCCACGATAGCCATTAACAGGAAGAACAGTACGATGACGGGTACGAACGCGGCGACGGTTGCCACGCCATTGTAGATGCCGTCCAGCAGCAAGCCTTGCACCATGGCAGGCAGGTTGCTCAATATCGGCACGAGAGCGGTTTCGCGGAACCAGGAGAGCAGCTCGGCAACGCCGGCTTGCAGCGGCTGGCCCAGCAGGAAAATGCCCTGAAACAGCAGATACATGATGCCGAAGAATATCGGCAGCCCCAGCCACGGGTGCAGCATTACGCTGTCCAGTTTTTCGGTGAGATTTTCCGGCAAACGCGCGGGAATTTGTACGGCGTGTTTAAGTACACGCGCCATTTCAGTTTCGATGTGTTCGTCTTGTTCCAGCTGGCTGCGCACTTGTTCTGCCATGCCGGGGGTGGGGTAGCGCAGTGCCTTGGTGATGGCCTGTAAGGCTTCATGATAGCCGGTGCCATATTTCCCGCTTATCTGGTAAATCGGCATGCTCAGCAGCTCTGCCATTTTCTTGCTGTCTATGCTGATGCCATATTTTTTGGCTTCATCAGACATGTTGAGCAGAACCACGATATTGATGTTGAGTTGCTTGAGTTGCAGCAGCAGACTCATCTGTCGTTCGATCTGGGTGGCGTTGAGGATGACCAGGGCCAGATTGGGCACATTGTCGTGCAGGAAATGACGCACTACCTGTTCGTCATCGGAAAAGCCGTGCAGATCGTAGATGCCGGGCAGGTCTATGATTTCCACCATGTCCGCACCCAGCAGAATTTTGCCGCTGAGCAACTCGACCGTAATGCCCGGCCAGTTGCCCACTCGCGCAGCACCTCCGGTCATGCGGTTGAACAGGGTGGATTTTCCTGTGTTGGGCATGCCCAGCAAGGCAACGCGCTTCATGTTTTGCATACCTTTATTTTAGCGGCTTCATTGCGCCGCAGCAGGATGTCGGGTGTGCCGATGCGCACTTGCAGCGGGCCGGAAAAGCTGGCTTTGCGGATCAGTTCTATGTGTTTTCCGCTGCGAAAACCGAGTGCGAGCAGGCGTTGATGCAACGCCTCTTCGGCATGAATCGAAACGATGGTGGCGATCTCGCCGGTGCGCAGCGTAGCAAGTGTGAGTGCAGGCATGATGATGGAAATTTCAACAGTGAACGCATTATTCCACAGCATCGCAGCTTTTGTCGCGTAAGCCTTGTGAGCGCGATGCCAGAATGAGGCTTTTGCGAGTGGTCAACCGCAGGGTGACATCCCTGAAAGAATCATTTTGCGCGCATCCGTTTTGCAGATTGCCTGCTTGTCTGGTTTCATTGTCAGGGACGGTATATTTGCCGTGCCCGTTAGGTTAGAATGCCGCCTTTGCTTGTCATGGATAAGAGAATCAAAATGATCAAGGGCAGTATTGTGGCAATCGTCACTCCAATGCATGAAGACGGCAGCCTCGACTTGCCGTCATTTCGCGCGTTAATCGATTTTCATATCGAGCAGGGGACGGATGGTA
Source organism: Gallionella sp. (assembly GCA_030645775.1). Lineage (GTDB taxonomy): Bacteria > Pseudomonadota > Gammaproteobacteria > Burkholderiales > Gallionellaceae > Gallionella. The sequence continues at coordinate 6,414 of JAUSLX010000254.1, forward strand.
TTGTGGTGGTAGGCACTACGGGTGAAGCACCCACGGTGGATGTGGAGGAGCACGAGTTGCTGATTGCCGAGGCGGTGAAGCATGCGGCGAAGCGTATTCCCATCATTGCGGGTACCGGTGCGAACTCGACCAGGGAAGCCATTGAACTGGCTTCATTTTCACGGCGTGCGGGTGCGGATGCATCGTTGACGGTGGTGCCTTATTACAACAAGCCAACGCAGGAAGGTCTGTATCTGCATTTCAGATCCATCGCCGAAGCGGTAGATATGCCGCACATTCTGTACAACGTGCCGGGGCGCACGGTGGCGGACATGAACAATGAAACGGTGCTGCGCCTGGCACAGATACCGAATATCGTTGGCATCAAGGATGCGACGGGTAATATCGAACGCGGCTCGGATCTGTTGCAGCGCGCGCCTCGCGATTTCGCCGTTTATAGCGGTGACGATGCCAGCACGCTGGCGCTGATGCTGCTGGGCGCACAGGGTACAATTTCGGTCACTGCCAATGTGGCACCCAGGCTGATGCACGAAATGTGCATGGCGGCTCTGGATGGCGATGTGGCCCGCGCACGTGAAATTAATTTCCGTCTGTTGGGTCTGCACCGTAATCTGTTTGTCGAAGCCAACCCGATTCCGGTTAAATGGGCGGTATCGCGCATGGGCAAGGTTAATAACACCTTGCGTTTGCCGCTTACGCCCCTGTCATCGGGCGCGCACAACGTAATTGAACAAGCTATGCGTCAGGCTGGCGTACTTACACATCATTAGGATTGTTAGGGAAAATTATGAGAGTTTTGCATATCGGAATTTACAGTGTTGCGCTGATCACCTTGCTAGGCTGTGGTGCAATGGGTTCGGGCGACAAGCGTATTGATTATCGCGCCGGCGCAGGGCAAGTCCCGTCGCTGGAAGTGCCGCCTGATTTGACTCTGCCTGAAAAAGACGATCGCTACAAGGTTGCAGGCGGTGAGGGTGAGTCGGTAGCGACTTATTCTGCCTACGCCAAGGGTGATGCAGCAGGTTCGTCACGCACCGTGACAGCCAGTGCGGTATTGCCGGTCGTTGCGGGCGTGAGCCTCGAACGCGACGGGGCGAAACGCTGGTTGTCGGTAAATGCCAGAGCAGAAAATGTGTGGCCCTTGGTCAAGGATTTTCTGCGTGAAACAGGCTTGAATGTACAGAGCGAAGACCAGTCCGCCGGCCTTATCGAAACAGAGTGGGCGGAAAATCGCGCCAAGATACCACAGGGCGGTATTCGCAGTGTCGTCGGCAAGGTATTCGACAATCTTTATTCGTCTGGTGAACTCGATCAATATCGCATTCGTCTGGAGCGGGTGAAAAACGGCGCCAGCACTGAAGTTTATATTAGCCATCGCGGCAAGGAAGAAATGCTGGATGCGGACAAAAATACCTCCAAGTGGCAGTCGCGCCCGAATGATCCCGAGCTGGAAGCAGAATTGCTGCAACGCCTGATGGTGCGCCTCGGTGGCAGCCCGGTGCAAGCCGCTGCGGCTGTAATGGAAGGTTCTGGCGCATCAATGGGTGCTGCCAGTTTGCTTGAGATATTTGACGGCAGCAGCGTTATTGTAATCAACGATGCGTTCGACAAGAGCTGGCGCAGGGTTGGTCTGGCGATAGAGCGCGCTGGCATGGTTGTAGAAGACAAAGATCGCACCAAGGGGGTGTATTTCCTGCGTTCTGCCAAGGCTGAAAAGGGCTGGATGGATAAATTGCAGTTCTGGAAAGATGATGAGGATGCCAATCTGCGCTATCGCGTCAACGTCAAGGATGGCGGTGCGTCATGCGAGGTGGCTGTTACGGATCAGAATGGCGTGAGTAACAATGCAAGCAAGCAGAGATTGCAGGCTATTTTCAAGCACATCAATCAATAGGCTGTTGTGGCTTGAATAACGGGCATGGCAAGTTGCCACCCTAAATAATGAAACTCGTCATGCCCGTTTCCCCCTTTTCAACTTTCCCCCGCAAGCGAGGGAAAGGGCAAACGAATCGCTACGCGAGTTTCACGTTAAAGAAGTGGCCCGTCACGCAAAGGCGGGCCATTTTTTTTGCTCATCCTGCTGTACGGTCTCAGCGGGTGCGCTAATTGTTTTTGGCAGATAACCCAAGTTGCCTTATATTCACAGGCTAATCGGGATAGCAAACAGATGAGATTCGCTTCTTTGGGTAGTGGCAGCGAGGGTAATGCGTTGCTGGTCAGCGTCGCTCAGACGCACATGCTGTTGGACTGTGGTTTTGGGCTAAAGGACAGTATTGCGCGCATGGCGCGTCTGGGCGTAGTACCCGAGCAGCTAAGCGGTATCGTGGTGACTCACGAGCATGGTGATCATATCGGAGGTGTGGCGCGTCTTGCGCGCAAATTTAACCTGCCGGTCTGGCTGACGCATGGCGCCTTGCGCAGTCAACCGAAAGCCTTTGCAGCTATTTCTGAGATTCACGAAATGGATGCGCATCAGGTATTTGCCATTCGGGATTTGGAGATTCAACCTTATCCCGTGCCGCACGATGCCGCGGAGCCGGTGCAATTTGTATTCGGCGACGGGGCACGGCGGCTGGGTATTTTGACTGATGCCGGTTGCAGCACGCCACATATTGAAGCGATGCTGAGCGGTTGTGATGCGCTGGTGTTGGAGTGCAATCACGACACTGAAATGCTGATGAAGGGCGATTATCACTATAGCTTGAAGCAGCGTGTGGGCGGTCGACTGGGGCATTTGAATAATCAGGCGTCCGCAGCCCTGCTTGCCAACCTGGATACTTCTCGCTTGCAGCATCTTGTCGCGGCGCATATCAGCGCAAAAAACAATACGCCTGAGCTGGCAGTCGGTGCTTTATGTAGCGTGTTGAATTGTGCAGAAAGCTGGGTGGGTGTGGCGAGCCAGCAAAATGGGTTTGACTGGCGGGAAATCGTTTAATTCAGGTCCTGAGTACAGGCAATTTCTGAGCACAGGCAATAAAAAAGCCGACTTTCGTCGGCTTCTTTATTGCCTGTAAGCAAATTGCTTAGTGAGCAGCTTCAGCAGGAGCGGCTTCAACAGCAGAAGCAGCTGGAGCAGCTTCAACAGCAGGAGCAGATTCAACAACCGTTGTAACTTCAACAGCTGGAGCTTCAACAACTGGAGCTTCAGCGGCTTTTTCGCCACAAGCAGACAAAGCAAGAGCCAACAGAGCAGCAGCAAGAACGGATAACTTCATGGTAATTTCCTTGGGATAAGTTGATAAATTTAATGTTTGTTTGACTTCGCATTTCAGCTAATATCAAAGTCGAAATATTCTACCAGCAAATTATAAAATAGCTAGTGCATATTGCAGTTATAGCCCCAATTTAGTTATGGGGATGGCGGGGCGGGAATCCAGCCATAGTTCCATGTAGCGTGTTTCAAGTGCGCGTGCATTTTCCGGGTCATTAAGTGCCATGAGTCCGCGCGGATCATCGAAGTGGAAACGACGCACGTAATGCGCGTTGTCAGCCACACAGAATGGTGCGGTGGTCTGATTTCTGGTAGTCGTTTGGTGGATGAACATGCGGTTGTCGAACTGGCGCAGCAACATCATCATGCGCGGGCAGCGCGTTGACAGGTAGTGTGTGTCCTGTGCCAACACGAACAGGCGATTGGTCGGGTTGGCGAGCAGGAAATGACGCAGGGTTTCATAACGCGGCTCAGCGTTGAATGACAGGCCGTCGTAATCCTTTTCGAACAGATACAGATCATGCTGTGCCAGCTTGCACAAGCCATCGAGTGCCAGGGTGTAGTCCGCGATGCCGTCCAGATGCGTATGTTGCAGTGCGTCAGCTGTCATTTTTCCTCCTGAAATTCAGACGGGAGAGAGATAGCCGTCCAGATACCATAGATAGAGCACTTCCAGCAGTTCGTTTGAGCACGTGGTCAAAACAGGCAATTCACGCTGGTCTGCCAGGTTGCGCAACACTTCATAATCGTTACTCGCGCTTAACGTCGCTTCACCATTCATGAAAATGCTGTTGGCATGACACAGCATCTGGGTTTTCAGGTTGAGTTTCAGCCCACTGTTTTTTAACGATTTTTCAAATTTTTTCAAGCTCAATGCAGGTTCGGGCGTATCAAAATAAATATGTGGCTTCGGTTCGCTCAAATAACAGCCAAGGAAGTTGGCAATATCTTCCTTGTCCCAGCGTACCTGTTTGACTGCCTGACTCACCTGGCGCAGCATCGCCGCACTGATTTCCGAAGGATGGACTTGTGTTTTAAGGCCGGGATCGGCGTACATGCCATCTACGCAGATTCGATCCTGCAAATACACCAGAAATTGTTCAGCCAGTTCCTGATAGGCGGGGGTGCGGAAGCCGATGGAATACGTCATGCATTCATCTTCGGCGATGCCGTTGTGCGCGCAGTGCGGCGGCAAGTAAAGCATATCGCCTGGCGCCAGTACCCATTCCTGTTCGATTTTGAAGTTTTTGAGGATGCGTAGCGGAGCGCCTTCGATCAGTGTGCGGTCGGCCTGTGTCGATATCTGCCAGCGGCGATGTCCCATGCCTTGCAGCAGGAATACATCGTAGGAATCGAAGTGCGGTCCTACGCCGCCGCCAGGTGGGGCGTAGCTGACCATCAGGTCATCCAGGCGTGCGTGCGGAATAAAGTCAAAATGCTTGAGTAGTTCCGCAGCCTCCGGTAAATGATGGTTCACGCCCTGCACCAGCACTGACCACTGGGCTTTGCCAAAGTGTTTGAAATCTTGCGCTGCGAAGGGCGAATATTGCAGGTCAAACTGACCGCGCAACTGTGTCACCAGACGGGCTTGCGCATCTTCTGTGCAGGCCAGTTCGATAAGCTGTTGCGGGCTGAGCAGTCCGTTGAAGTGCGGGACTGCGCCGCGTATCAGCAGCGGTTTTTTTTGCCAGTAATCGCGCAGAAATTCGTTGACGCTGAGATTGCCCAGCAGAGTGAGTGTATTTTTCATGCTGAGCATTATAGCTGTCCCGTGTTCTGCGTGGGTAGACGCAATAATTTATTAGCTGGCGACGAATAAAGTGTTTAAAATGCCCCGATGTTTATCTTGACCATGCGTTATTTTGCGACAAGTAAGATGAGCCGTGCCAAGGATAGCGGACGCGCGCAAGATTTATATTCTATAAAGGAAATGAAATGAAAATCGAAAAAAATTCAGTTGTATCACTGCGTTATGAATTAATTGATGCTAAAGGCGAAGAAGTGCTCGAAAAGGTTGAAGACCCGATCAGCTATCTGCATGGCGGCTACGACGGTATCTTCCCTCTGGTCGAGGAAGCGCTGCATGGCAAGCGTGTGGGTGACCATGTTAGCGTTACCTTGCAACCGGATGATGCCTTTGGCGAATATGAACATGAGCTCGTCGAAGTCGAGGCGCGCAGTTCTTTCCCCAAGGATGTTGCCGTTGGCATGCAATTCGAAGGCGCACCTGAAGAATCGGATGATGAAGATTTCATCCTGTACACCGTGGTGGAAGTCAATGACGACGAAGTCACCGTGGATGGTAATCATCCGCTGGCCGGTAAGACGGTCACTTTCAAATGTACCGTAACAGGTGTGCGTCCCGCAGCCGATGAAGAATTGGAGCATGGGCATGTGCATGACGAAGGCGGTCATTTGCACTAGCAGTTAAGCGAGCGATGACCTGCCGTGTCATCTGTTGGTGATGTCATGGAAGCGAAAATGAACCCTAGGTACGTGCAAGACAAGGCGGCGAGTGCTGAACTTCTGCGGTTGATCCTGCAGAAAATGGCCGCTCACCCCGCCGCTTTTAACCCGCCGACTTATGCAGTGTGGTATGAATTTCTGGCAGGCATCAATCCGCAGTTGACCGAGGCAATGAATAAGTTGCTGGCTGACAAAGGCTTGTTGAGCACTGAAATAGCTCAAAACTTCTTTGATCTGTATATTTCCGAGGACAATCCGCAGGCGCAGGCTGCTTTTCGGTCGAACATGCAGAAGTTGCTGGATAATCTGGCCAAGTTCGCCGAATCGACCGGCTCGGAGACGGATCGTTTCAGTGCGGGTTTGCAAAAATACGGGGAAACGCTGAATCAGGGCGTGGATGCGCCTTCGCTGAAAAATCTGGTCGGCGAGATCATGCAGGACACGCAAAGCATGCGTAGTTCGGTTGAGTCGCTTCAGGGCAAGCTGCACGAGAGCAAGGGTGAAGTCGAGAAGCTGCAGCAGGAGCTTCAGAACGCGCGTAGCGAAGCATTGGTCGATCCGCTGACCGGGGTGTTCAACCGGCGCGGCTTCGATGCGCAAATGAAAAAGCTGCTTGCCACCCCGGATTTGCAAGGCCGTCGGGTCTGTTTCATGATGCTCGATATCGACTTCTTCAAAAAAGTAAACGATACCTACGGACATCTTTTTGGCGACAAGGTGATACGCGGTATAGCTGCCGCATTAACGGCTCTGGTGAAAGGGCAGGACTCGGTCGCTCGCATGGGCGGTGAGGAGTTTGCCGTGATTTTGCCGGATACCCCGGTTAAGGGGGCCTACGCGCTTGCCGAACAAATCCGCCTGCGCATTGCCGGAAGCAAAATTCGCCGATCGGAAAAACAGGATGTGGTCGAGGGAATTACCATCTCGATAGGCATTGCCGATTGCGAAATCGGTGGTGACTGGAATGATGCGCTGAGTCGTGCCGACGAGGCGCTTTATGCTTCGAAGACGCAGGGGCGGAATAGAACGACCTTGTATGCTGTCGCCAAATAGTCAGCGTTACCTCATCAATTGACTGGCTAAATAATCGGCCACCTGTTTCGCCCCCCTGGGTGCACTCGAAGCAGGTCGCGGTTCGTTGCCTATTTCTTCCAGCATTTCGGAAAATGTTCCTTGTTCCAATGCGTCCGGCGAAACTTCGCGGGACACGCCGTGATCTTGCAACCATTCGATCAAGGCAGGGGATTCAGGCCAGTCGGGGCGACCGACATACACTACCGGTATGCCGCTGCCGGCAGCCTCGACAAAACTGCCATAGCCGGGTTTGCAAAGCAGCGCATCACTGCTGGCCAGTATGTCGCTGAAACTCATGGGCAACGATTCAAGGGCGATCGTATCCGGGTGTTCGGTCCGCCAGCTTGCCTGCACCAGATAACGTACACCGTCTGTTCGTGGCCAGTTTTCTATCGGTAAACGGCTGGCGATGCCGCCCATGCTTACCAGTACCAGCTTTTCCTGTCCAGATAGTTTCAGGTGACGGTTTAACTCATCGCGCCGATTCGTGCCGATATCGGCGATGGGCGCGACGGGAATCAGATTGGCAAGATCGTTCATCGCCATGCCGGGCGTGGCGCGCAGGAAAGCATCGGCATTGGCATAGCAGGACTGGATTTGACGGGTGATCGTGCCATTGCCGCAGTAATAACGGTAGATGTCTGACCAGTTCAGCGAACACAGGGCGACATTGGCTATACCCGCTTGTTGTGCGCCCGCCAGGGGCAGATAACCGACATTGGAAAATACCAGATCAGCTTGTAGTTCGCGCAACAGTCTGGCTTCCTCGGTGACACGCGCAGCCCACCCGGTGTGAAAGGCGCGATATGCGGCGCGGCTTTCCTGCACATTAACCTCCAGTGGCGAAATCATCGCCATGCCGATATCGCCACTGCTTTGCATGTGGGTGTAGGGCGCATGGATGCGTGAACGCAGCTGATCAGCCGACGCAGAAGAACGCACAGTGATGCGTATCTCCGGATGCCGTTTGTGCAGTGCGTTCAGGACAGGGGCGGTCTGAGCAATATGGCCGAAACCATGGCCGGAAATGGAAACAACGAGATGAGGGCGCATGCGGGCAGACGAGTCAAGTAAGGTGCGATTATTTCACGTCAGACCCGCGCATGGATATTCACTGTTAAGGTCGGGCAGATGAATGCAGGGAAATGCTCCATTGATTCAGGGGTTAAATTTTTTCGGCAGCGAGTATTCTGCACAGATGCTCGCTGTTCGGGTTCAACGTGCAATACGCCACGGCATCAAACAGTTCCTGTATCTCTTTCAGGCTGAAACTTGCCATCAAACGGTGCGCCATGTCTGCTTGCAAAGGCAGCATGCGCGACTGACCGTCAGGCAGGTTGAAGCGAAATCCCGCCAGACGCTTCAGATCGCCTGTTCCCTTGCTGAGATCGGCCTGCTCGTCTTGCAACTGGTCGTAGTATTCTTCGAGCTCATCCAGCAAAATCTCCGGTGTTTCCTCGGGTATCGCGACGACCATCCCCATGTTGTCTTCAATCGCGGTGCAGGTAATGTCCCGTTGTTCGGCACAAACCATAAATCTGTCGCGCAGGGTGGCATCGAAAAAAATATACTCAATCATGGGCTCGAGGGTGAAAAGTTGAAGGGGCGCATCCTGCCCCGCAAGCGGCGATAAATCAATCACCCGAAGGGGGTGTGCTTGCAAAGACAGGGGGGCTGCTCGCCATGACCGTTAGCGCAACCGTTAATCACTGAAAAAATACCGCTCATCTAAATTTTCGAACCGCAGGGCGGATGTATGTAAAGGGGCTATATGGGCTTGGGCCGGCGCTCTGGTATTGCTATCGTACGCATACCGAAATACGACATGGACAGGAGCGGGAAATGAAATATCACAATGGGCAGTTGCGCAATGCACAGGACGCCACACTCTGGTTGAGACCGGAGCCGCAGAAGAAAAAATTGAGCTGTAAGGAATATATTCCGTTTGCCATCCTGGGTGCTTTGCTGCTGGCCTTGTTGCTGGTTGAGCTGTTTTGATAAGCACACATTGGGGCTGTGTTGTGTGTCGGGTTGTCGGGGGAAATAACTACCCGCATTCGTGTGCCATCTTATTGAATTTTCAGAATATCTGTTGACGACAATGCCTATTCCGGTATAATTCGCCCCCCTGCCTGGCCGATGTACGGTCCGGCAGCCTTGCTCCACCGTCTCGCATGGCGGGGGGCTTTAATAACCACAAGGAGATGTAATGCGACATTACGAAATCGTGTTTATCGTGCATCCCGATCAAAGCGAGCAAGTGCCTGCAATGATCGAGCGTTATCGCACATTGGTCACTTCCAAGGATGGTCAAATCCATCGTCTGGAAGACTGGGGCCGCCGTCAGTTGGCCTACGCTATCCAGAAAATTCATAAGGCACACTATGTGCTGATGAATATCGAATGCAACCAGGAAACATTGGATGAGCTGGAGCACGCGTTCCGCTTCAATGATGCAGTTTTGCGTCATCTGACCGTCAAAACCCGTGCGGCTGTCACTGTTCCATCGGCAATGATGAAGGAAGAAAAGTCCAGATCCGTGCTGAGCGAAGAGGTTGTTCCGGCTAAAGAAGAAAGCGCAGAAGCTTAAATCTGGTCGCGTAACCGTTGCCGCGCTTCATACGCACAGCAACGACAGCTACTTATCAATATTTGGTGAAGGAAACATCATGGCTCGTCCATCAGGCAAAAGTACCGATGATAAAAAGAAGCGTTTTTCTCGCAATAATCTGTTTAAGCGTCGCAAGTTTTGCCGCTTTACAGTCGAGAAAATTGCAGAAGTAGATTACAAGGATGTGAATATCCTCAAGGAATTCATCTCTGAAAATGGCAAGCTGATCCCCGCTCGCATCACTGGCACCAAGACACGCTACCAGCGTCAATTGAGTACAGCCGTGAAGCGCGCGCGTTTCCTGGCTTTGCTGCCCTATACTGATTTGCACTAGGAGTATCGGACATGCAAATAATTTTGATGGAAAAAGTCATCA
>JAUSLX010000256.1 GCA_030645775.1 Gallionella sp.
CCGCTCCAAAGGGAGGGGATAAGGAACTCCCGGGCTTAGCGGGCGGGCCCATTCCGGGCATTGATGTCAAATTGGGGAGCCCCGGCGGGAACCCCGGTGGTAATGGCATCATGGCCACTCTCAACTCATCCGGCGCCATCGTTGCCGCGGAAGCCATCGCCTCCTCCAAGACGGACAGTCAGGGAAATTTCCGCTTTGAAAAAATGCCCGCCGGGGATTACGAACTTAAATTCCCCGGTCTGCCTGCACAATCGCTCACCGTCGGTGAAGATGGCATAGCCGCCGGCAGCGTGAAGCGCGGCAGCGACGGCAGCATTAGCATCTTCGATCGCTGGGGAAAGTCCTTCACCGCACCTCCGCCCAAGGCTGGAAATGCAAAACAGGGCACACCGGATCAGACCAGCAAGGCAGCCGAAAGCCCCGTCGGTTTCGGTAGTGGCAACCACACTATGGGTGCCGGTCCCGGTGCGGGCCTTGGTGCTGGCCCTGGAATGATCCCTTCCGGTGCGACCATGGGTGGCGCTGGCGGGCCTGGCCCCATGAGCCCTATGGGTGCTGGCCCTATGGGTGGCGGTCCCGGCGGCGCCATGCGCCCTTAGCCGGTTTCGCCCACAGGTTCAGAGGCCACACTACGTCATCTGGGCAGCAAGACAATCGGTTTGCTGCGTGCAGACAGCGGCTTTTTTGATGAGTCTGTCATGAACCTCCTGCATGCGAAAGGCATTGCTTACGTGATTAGTGCATGGCTGACGCAGACGTTACAACAAGCCATGGTCAGTCAATGCAAGTTCTGGTTAGTCGAACCAGGTCTGGAGATGGGTGAAATTAGCTATCAGGCCCATGGCTGGAAAGAGGCTCGGCGAATCGTGGTGGTGCGTCAGAGCATCAAGGTTCGTGCACAGGCGCCGGGTAAAATGTTGCACTTATTTGCTGATGATCCCGATATTCAGGGATGGCGTTATGGAGCCATGGTGGCCTCATTGGAATTGCCCGCCTTGCAGATATGGCGCTTGTATCGGGGACGTGCAGACTGTGAGAATCGGATCAAAGAGCTCAAGGCAGACTTCGGTCCGGATAGCTTCAATATGACGGAATTCTGGGCAACGGAGGCTGCGCTCGGCATGGCGATAAGCACGCTTGTCAGCACGACTGAGCTTGTTCCGTCAGACCGTTATGAAATCAGGCGTACATCACACGCTGGCGACACTGCATCACAAGGTATTTGCGGTTGGTGCTTTCCGGGATGGCGGCAACGAAAAAATGTACTGCGATTAGCCATCGCACGGCGACGACGGCAGTGGTTTGAGGGCCTTTGGGCTCAAGCCGCAAGCGACCTAGGCTTACATCGTTTCGGCCATGAGTGACGGGCAAAAATCTCTAATGGCTTATTTGGGATAAAAAAAGCTGGAACGCTACCGCAGAACGCACCGGCGCTATTGCCCCCTCGATTGAGCACGCTCCGTACGCTACCGTACAGAGCACATGACAAGACCAACCGAGAATGCGTTTCAAATGCATTGTAACCGTCTATTGTGCAGAATTTTTCAATTCCGCCGGCATATTCGGGCGGTCGTTGATCAACCCCCTCTACCCAAGGTTATCATGCGCAACCTAATCGGCTTTATCATCGCCACCAACTGTTTGATATGGATACCCCCGCAAGCTCAGGCTGCCGAGCGGGGCAATGCATCCGCTGCCGCACCGGCATCAAAAACAGCAAAAATAGCAAAAACATTCCGCGATTGTCCGAGCTGCCCCAGGATGGTGGTCATCCCCGCAGGACGCTTCGATATGGGTTCGCCCGATTCCGAAGACGGTCGAGCCGACGACGAAAGCCCGGTGCATTCGGTAAAAATCGCCGCCTTCGCCATGAGCAGAACCGAAATTACCCGGGGCCAGTTCGCGGCATTCGCGAAGAAGACCAAATACCGTGCCAGCTTCGAATGCCGGACGCTCGAAGAAGGCAAGGTCGAAGCCCGCGAGGGCAGCTGGTTCGAACTGGCTTATGGTCAGGACGACAATGACCCGATAGGTTGTCTCGGCTGGAACGATGCCCAAGCCTATACAAAGTGGCTGTCACGCATGACCGGTAAAAAATATCGCCTGCCGACCGAGGCCGAATGGGAATATGCCGCCCGTGGACACACCCACACCGCACGCTACTGGGGAGATAACCCCGACGCTGCCTGCGCATATGCGAACGGCGCGGATCAAACCGCACAGGAACAGATACGCGGCGCATCCTCCTGGTCGGCACATGAATGTACGGACGGCTTTGCCTATACCGCACCGGCAGGCAGCCTGAAGGCCAATCCATTCGGACTGCATGACATGCTGGGGAACGTTTGGGAATGGACAGAGGACAGCTATCACGACAGCTATACCGGCGCACCAGGGGACGGTAGCGCATGGCAGGGAGACGGCGCGAAGCGCGTGCTTCGCGGCGGCTCATGGAACAACTCCCCCCGAAATATGCGCGCTGCCGTTCGCAATGGCTATAAGCCCGAACTCCGCTACAGTTTCTTCGGGTTTCGCATCGTCAGGAAATTTCCATAACCCGAAGCAGTGTGATATCTCTTATGCAGCCACATTTTTCCAACTCATCCAGAATGCATTCCTTTGAGCACAGACCTGTTCGGCCTTCCAGACATTCGACATGCCTGCTATTGGCTGCCACGCTGCTCTTTCCCATGGGGAGCATGGGCGCAGAACAGCCGGTTACACCGACAGAGACGACGATTCCACAAACCGAAAAATCGGATAGCTTCGATTCTCTGGAAGATCCGCGTAATTATTTGTCGGGGAAAATTACCAATTTCGTCAGCGAAATCGATCGTTTCTTCGGGGGGGACCGTCATTATCAGGAGAGTAATCCCAGTGTCATTCAGTTGAGTGTCACCCGGGGAGATGGATATGGCGGCGCGCGCGAATTCGATCTGTCCGCCAGACTCAATTTAAGATTGCCCGTTACCGAAGGAAGGCTGCGCCTGTTGCTGGAAACAGACCCGGAGAAAAACGCGACCACCGGGAAGACACCCGCACAAGGAAATGTGGTTCGGTCCAACAAAGTCGTGGCGCCCAAGAGTCTTGCCGTGGCGTTACGCCTCGCCGCAGAAGTAGCGGCAGAAGAAGAAAAAGCAAAGGCCTGGCACTTCAGTACGGATGCGGGGATCAAGTTTCCGATTCCGCTGCAGCCTTTCGCGCGCGCACGCGGCAGCTTTTCGACTCTGGTGGGCGACTGGCGGGTTAATGCAGCGGAGTCCGTGTACTGGTTCAGAAAATTGGGCGCGGGCGAAACCACCCAATTTGATCTGGAGCGTATTTATAGCGATACATTCATGTTTCGCGCTTCCACCAATGCAACATGGCTCAATAACCAGCGCAACCTCGACCTGCGACAGGATCTATCGCTCTATCACACCATGGACGATCGCACCGCCTTGCTGTATCAGGCGAGCGCGATCGGGGTCAGCAAGCCGCAGTTTCAGGTGACGGATTATGTTGCGCTGATCGATTATCGCTACCGGATGCACCAGAAATGGCTGTTCTTCGAATTCAGCCCGCAACTGCATTTCCCCAAAGCGCGAAACTATAAATTAAGCCCTTCGCTCTCCATGCGCATAGAGATATTGTTTGACGATTCGAGATAACCTCGATGAGGCTCAACTCATCTTCTCGACGATTCCAGTTCTTCTACGCCAGCGCGCAACACCTTAAGCGCTACCGCAGAATCGCCACTCAATATGAGAAAGAGCCATTAATTACATGGGGATGCTGTCATTTTCCTCAATGCTTCTATGGCTACGATGAAACGTCAACAGAACCTAGCTCTTGCGCACGAAGGCCTCGAATTGCTCCGCCAGCAATGGCTTGCTGAAATAATAGCCCTGCACCTCGTCGCATCCTTGTAAACGCAGGAAGGACAATTGCCCGGATGTCTCCACGCCCTCGGCTATCGTGCGAATGCCCAGGCTGCTGGCCATGTTGATGATGGCGGTAACGATCGCTTTATCTTCCGGGTCATCGGTAATATCGCGGACAAAAGATTGATCTATCTTCAACTTGGATACCTTGAATTTTTTCAGGTAACTCAATGAAGAATACCCGGTGCCAAAATCATC
>JAUSLX010000263.1 GCA_030645775.1 Gallionella sp.
GACATGGCAATAACCTATTCGTTGTCAGGAGGGCTACATGGGGGTAGCTTGAGCGAATTCAATCCCTGGCGGGGCAAGATAAATGAAAAATCCGGAAACCGGATACGTCCGGCCTCCGAAATTTTTCAGGCGGCAGGTAACGCCTGATGGATTATGCCGCCTTATGCGTATCCGCGTACACAATGATGGGTTTGAATTCGCCCGCAGAACCGGCTTCGTCCAACACCACTTTGCTGACATTATCCATTGAAGGCAGATCGAACATAACATCCAGCAGTGCCTGCTCCAGAATTGAGCGCAAACCACGCGCGCCGGTTTTGCGCGACAGTGCTTTTTTGGCAATCCCCAGCAATGCGCCTTCGCGAAACTCCAGCTCCACCCCCTCCATCGCAAACAGCTTGTGATACTGTTTGGTCAGTGCATTTTTGGGTTCGGTCAGAATCTGCTTCATTGCCGCTTCATCCAGCTCTTCCAGCGTAGCCACAACCGGCAAGCGCCCGACAAATTCGGGGATCAAACCAAACTTGACCAGATCTTCAGGTTCCACGTCGCGCAATGTTTCACCCGTTTTACGTTCATCCACAGAACGAACGGTTGCGCCGAAACCGATACCTGCCTTGGCAGAACGGTTACGGATGATCTTTTCCAGGCCGTCGAAGGCCCCGCCGCAAATAAACAATATATTGGTGGTATCCACCTGCAGAAATTCCGTATTCGGATGCTTGCGTCCACCTTGCGGCGGAATCGAGGCCTTGGTGCCCTCAATCAACTTGAGCAAAGCCTGCTGCACGCCTTCACCGGATACATCCCGGGTAATGGAAGGATTGTCCGATTTGCGGGAAATCTTGTCGATTTCATCCACATAAACAATACCGCGCTGCGCCTTCTCAACGTTGTAATCACAAGCCTGCAACAGTTTTTGGATAATGTTTTCGACGTCTTCGCCCACATAGCCCGCTTCAGTCAGCGTGGTCGCATCCGCCATCACAAAGGGCACATCCAGCATGCGTGCCAGTGTTTGTGCCAGCAGCGTCTTGCCGGAACCGGTCGGGCCAACCAGCAATATATTGCTCTTGGACAGCTCAACACCATCGTTGACATTACACTTGAGCCGTTTGTAGTGGTTGTACACCGCGACAGAAAGAATGCGTTTCGCACGTTCCTGTCCGATGACATACTCATCCAGTGTCGCGCAAATATCCTTGGGAACAGGCAAATCAGACTTCTCGCCCTTACCGGCTTCACCCTGCAACTCTTCACGCATGATGTCATTACACAGGGTAATGCACTCATCACACACGAACACCGATGGTCCCGCAATCAGTTTACGAACTTCGTGCTGGCTCTTGCCGCAGAATGAACAATAAAGTAATTTTTCACCTGGCTTTTTATCGCTGGTCATATCGACTAATCTTTCATCAGGTTATCTTTAAACACGCTTGTCCAGCACTTGATCAACCAGGCCATATGTCACAGCATCCGCCGCACTCAGGAAATTGTCGCGGTCCGTGTCGCGCTCGATGGCTTCGACCGTCTGTCCGGTATGGTGCGCCAGCATCTGATTAAGCTTTTGTTTTAAATAAAGAATTTCACGTGCATGAATTTCGATATCCGAAGCCTGGCCGCGAAATCCACCCAACGGCTGATGGATCATCACGCGCGAATTAGGCAGACAGAATCGCTTACCCTTCTCGCCGGCAGTCAGCAGGAACGCGCCCATACTGGCCGCTTGTCCGATACACAGCGTGTTGACATCAGGTTTGATGAATTGCATGGTGTCGTAGATTGCCATGCCTGCCGTCACCGACCCGCCCGGCGAATTGATGTACAAATGTATGTCCTTATCCGGATTCTCAGACTCCAGAAACAACATTTGCGCCACAATCAGATTCGCACTGTGATCGTTAACCTCACCCACCAGAAACACCACACGCTCCTTGAGCAGGCGCGAATAAATATCGTATGCCCGCTCACCGCGGCCGCTGGTTTCAACAACCATGGGGATCATGCCAATATTTTGCGGCTCTTGCCTGTGTCCGGACAAAAGGTTTTCGTGGTAATGCATCTTAATTCCCCATCAATTCTGCAAACACCACAGCCTTATCAGTTACCTGAGCGCGGGAAAATACCCAATCCACGGTATTTTCCTCCAGCACCAGATTCTCAATTTCCTGATAACGTGCGGGGTCGGCATAGTACCAGCGCACCACCTCTTCAGGATGATCAAAACTCTGCGAGTAATCTTCAACCAGCGCCCGAACCTTCTCCGACTGCGCCTGCAAATTATATTTTCCCACCAGCTCAGCCAGAATCAAACCTAATTTGACACGCTTCTCGGCACGTTCACGGAACAATTCCAATGGCAGCTGCATATTCTTTGTGGTCATGCCGCGCTGCTCCATTTCCTGCGCGGTTTGCTGCATCAGACGCTGTGATTCCCACTGCACCAGCGCCTTGGGCAAATCGAATTGCGCAACCTTCAGCAAGGCATCCATGGCAACTTCCTTGTTGCGCCCCTTCAGGCGGCGCGTCACTTCACGCTCCAGATTGCTGCGAATTTCCTGCTCCAGCTTAACCACATCGCCATCAGCGACGCCGACCGACTTGGCAAATTCCGCATCCACTTCAGGCAGCACCGGCGCCTCGACGCTATTCAGCGTAATGGTGAACGTGACCTGCTTGCCCGCCACATCCTTGCCGTGATAATTTTCCGGAAAAGTCATGTCGAACGATTTGACTTCACCGATCTTCATGCCGGCGATAGCCGCCTCAAATTCCGGCAACATACGTCCCGAACCCAGCGTAACTGGATATTCCTTGGCTTCACCCCCTTGAAATACCACTCCATCCAGCGTGCCGACAAAGTCGATCACAACCTTATCGTCATTCTGGGCCGCACGCGCAACCGCTTCGTACGTTGCGCGCTGCTTGCGCAAGGTGGCAATCGTATTGTCCACATCAGTCTGGCTCAGTTCATACGTCGAACGTTCCACTGATACACCGCCCACATCACCCAACACCACCTCGGGGTAAACCTCGAAAGTCGCGCTGTATCCGATCTCATCAGCATCCAGATTGTTGGTTGTGATTTCAAATGACGGATCACCCGCCACTCTCAATGCATTGGCCTGCACCGCTTCGGCAAACGAACGCTGCACAATATCACTCAGCGACTCCTGACGAGCCTGCGCACCAAAGTGCTGTTCCAGAATTTTTGTCGGGATCTTACCGGGACGGAATCCGGATATTTTTGCGGTACGGCCGAAATGTTTCAAACGGGCAGCAATTTGACCACTAAGGGCTTGCTGGGGAATGGATGCGTTCAGGCGACGCTCTAACGCGCTCACAGTTTCTACGCTGGGCATGCTGTATTTCCTTGAAATTGAATTTGAATGGGATGCAGATGCAAAGGAAAGACTCAAAGTCTCACGCCTTACGGCGCCAAAACCTGAATCCATACCTCTCACACCCTGCAATCGTTGTCGTATAGCGGCTTCAGCCAGCTTCCAGGCCAATTATCTGGATAATTTCCGAGAATATCCACTATTTTTGACCGCCACGAAGGATAACACATGAAACAAAATCTTAATAACCGAAAACCAGAAAGTCAGATGGAAAAAGCCGGCCTGCGCAACAGCGCGGCGCCCCTCAACGTTACGTTAATCTCTTCCCCGATTTTTCAAACCCTTGCAATATGCATTATTATATATATAATTCAGGCTATGAACTTCTACGTGGCAAGAATCCAAACGCAAGACCAACCTGAAAAAACACGGTTTTGATTTTGCACAGTCCGAACAGGTATTCAACGGCCCGACGATCACGGTAGAAGATTCCCGCGATTACCACAGCGAGCAGCGTTTCAATACCACCGGGTTTCTCGGAACCACTATCGTGACGATTAGCCATACCGAAACCGAAGATGAGATTCACACTATTTCCATGCGAAAGGCAGAACCACATGAAACCGACACCCTCTCTCACTACCTCTAAGCCGCCACGCCTTCGTGTGGGCTTGAAAGAGGTTAGCCGCGAAGAATTTTCTACGGCGTTAAATACCCAACTCGGCAAGCAGCGCGTCTCGATCATGCTGGACGGTTCAGTTATTGCGTTCTTCAAGGCCAAGGCCGGGGAGCGTGGTTACCAGACTCTCATCAATCATGCACTTCACCAAGCCATGATGGGCGAGCAGATTGAATCCACGCTGCGCCGGGTTATCCGCGAAGAGCTGCATCCGGCGTAACTGTCAGGCCATCTCGCTCATCAAAATCCTAACCCTGTGGCAGGCGCACAGATGGGCGACGCTACGTCCGATTCAATCTGGGGTCGAACGCATCACGCACCGCATCGGCGAATAAGTTTGCCGCCAGCACCAGCACCAGCATGAAGCCGAACGCGGCGGCCAGCGCCCACCACACCATCGGTTCGCGCGCCATTTCCAGCCGTGCGCCGTTGATCATGGTGCCGAAACTGATCATCGAAGGGTCCACGCCGACGCCGACATAGGACAGCACCGCCTCAGCCAGTACCAGCGCAGAGAAATCCATTACCAAAGCGATCAGAATAATGTGCATCACGTTAGGCATGATGTGACGCGACAGAATGCGCATTGAAGACACACCGAACGATTGCGCCGCCTGGATGTATTCCATTTCGCGCAATTTGAGCGTCTCGCCGCGCAGCAGGCGGCACAGCCCGGTCCAGCTGGTCATGCCCAGGATCAGACAAAGAAACACCAGTCGCAGGTCGGCGCGCGCAGCTGCGGTATCGAACCAGCCGGGATGCGTGTCTATGGTCACCTGCATCATCAGCACCGCCGCCGCGATCAGCAACACGCTGGGAATCGAACTCAGCACCGTATAGACGTACTGGATCACATCGTCCACCCAGCCTCTGAAATAGCCTGCCGCCACCCCCAGAAACAGCGCCAGCGGCAAGGTCACCAGCGTGGTCACCGTGCCGATGATAAGGCCCGTGCGTATGCTTTTGAGCGCCAGATACAAAACATCCTGACCGACCTTGTCGGTACCCAGCACATGATAGACCGCAGCCAGATTCATCGTCATTCCGATCAGCGCGGCGATAACGAGCGCGGCAACAATTTGCGCACGGCGCTTCACCCTCATCAGCCACAGCAGTACCGCAGCCGCCAGTAATCCTGCCAGCGCACCGAGTAGCGCCCGCTTCACCACATCCCCGTCGCGCTGTGCCGCGTCACTCAGATGCGCCCCGCCGTATTGCAGTCTCGGGTACTCGCGCACCACGCGCCCCTGCGCATCGGTCATGCTTTCCTTCGCATAGAGCATCACTGCCAGCGGCGCGGAATAGGTCTTCTCGGTATGCAGGCGCAGCGGTTCGACCAGCTTGTCGAATACGCTCAGCACTTCAGGCGAATACACCGTTTCGCCGCCATTTTTGTCCTGCAACGCAACCCGGTAGTGCAAGGTGTCCAGCCCGCCCACCAGTAAAAAAAGCGACAGCACCAGCAGGGAGGCCATCGCCACACTGTTTTGCGCCACACGCCGCCAGGGCAACAACAGATGCTCATGGCGGCGCACATACCAGGTTACCGCACTGCACGCTGCCAGCAGCAAAAACACCAGCGCATCACTCCACAGGACGACAGGCATGAAATTCATGAGAGGCGCACCCGCGGATCGACCATCGTGTAGGAAACATCGGTGAGTATCAGTCCGACGATATACAGCAGCGAGCCCAGGAACACCATCGCGCGCACCACCGAAAAATCCTGT
>JAUSLX010000264.1 GCA_030645775.1 Gallionella sp.
TCGGCCCGCCGGAAAGAATGATACCGCTGGGCTGAAAGTCGCGAATAAATGCATCATCCACGTCATAAGGATGCAGTTCACAATAAACATTGGCTTCGCGTACCCTGCGCGCGATCAACTGGGTATATTGCGAACCGAAATCGAGGATGAGGATTTTTTGATGGGACATAGTTTGAGAACCGTGAAATGCGAAACGTGAACCGTGAAACGTGAACCGTGACTTGGCTGTTCTGCCTTTCACATTTCACTTTTCACTTTTCACGCCTCACAGTTAGTCTATATGGTAATTCGGCGCTTCCTTGGTAATCTGCACATCGTGTACATGAGACTCACGGATGCCGGATGAGCTGATTTCGACGAATTCCGCCTTGGCATGCATGATCGCGATATCGGCGCAGCCCAGATAACCCATGCTGGCGCGCAAACCGCCCATCAACTGATGTATCACGGCCAGTACGCTGCCCTTGTAGGGTACGCGACCTTCCACGCCTTCCGGTACCAGCTTGTCCTGATTGGACTCGCCCTCCTGGAAATAGCGGTCGGACGAGCCTTGCTGCATCGCGCCCAGACTGCCCATGCCACGATACGATTTGTACGAGCGTCCCTGAAACAATTCGATTTCACCCGGCGCTTCTTCGGTACCGGCAAACAATCCGCCCAGCATCACCGTATGCGCACCGGCAGCAATCGCCTTGGCGATATCACCGGAGTAGCGTACGCCACCATCGGCGATCAACGGCACGCCTGTACCCTGCAAGGCAGTCGCCACATTCTGAATCGCGGCAATCTGCGGCACACCGACACCCGCGACGATGCGCGTGGTGCAGATTGAACCGGGGCCGATACCCACTTTCACCGCATCTGCGCCGTGATCGATCAAGGCCAGTGCCGCAGAGCCCGTGGCGATGTTGCCGCCGATCACTTCAACATGAGGGAAATTAGTCTTCACCCAACGAACGCGATCCAGCACGCCCTGCGAGTGTCCGTGCGCGGTATCCACCACGATCACATCCACACCCGCTTCGGCCAGCAAGGTCACGCGTTCTTCCGTGCCCTCACCCACGCCGACCGCCGCGCCTGCACGCAACCTGCCCCGGCTGTCTTTGCTGGCCAGAGGATGCTCACTGGACTTGAGGATATCTTTCACTGTCATCAGACCGCACAGCTCAAACGCATCATTCACCACCAGCACGCGCTCAAGTCTATGCTGATGCATCAAATTGCGCGCCTCTTCCAGACCTGTGTTTTCCTTGACGGTAATCAGACGCTCGCGCGGGGTCATGATATTTTTAACCGGTTGATCCAGATTATTTTCAAAGCGCAGGTCGCGGTTGGTGACGATCCCCACCAGTTGCTTGCCTTCCACTACCGGTAAACCGGAAATCTTGTGTTGGCGAGTCAGAATCAATACATTGCGCACCGACATATCGGGCGTAATAGTGATGGGGTCTTTAACCACACCGCTTTCAAAGCGTTTGACTTTGGCCACTTTGGCCGCCTGCTCACGGGCAGACATATTTTTATGAATAATGCCTATCCCCCCCTCCTGCGCCAGTGCTATCGCCAGGCGCGCACCGGTAACGGTATCCATCGCGGCCGAGAGCAGCGGGATACTGATACTGATATTGCGCGTCAGTTGCGTACGCAGACTGACATCGCGCGGCATGACATTGGAGTAGGCGGGAACGAGCAGAACGTCGTCAAAGGTTAGTGCTTTTTGAATGATGCGCATATTGAACTGCCCTCGGCATAACCAGCGACTTGGCTATCGTCTAGCCTAGTCGAATGGCTAGTAGTTTTATCAAAACGCGCATTATACGCATCAAGGGCGAACGGGTAAATCAACCCGTTACGCGCAGGCAAAATTAATCGGGATTTTTTGCCTTTTTACAGCGCTGCTTCGTTGGTTTCACCCGTGCGGATACGGATAACCTGTTCAACACTGGAAACGAAGATTTTCCCGTCACCTATCTTGCCAGTGTGCGCAGCCTTGACGATGGCTTCAACAGCGGTATCCAGCATTTCGGTCGATACCACCACCTCAACCTTGATTTTAGGCAGAAAGTCCACCACATATTCCGCACCGCGATACAACTCGGTATGCCCTTTCTGACGACCAAAACCCTTGACTTCAGTGACCGTCAACCCGCTGATATTCAACTCGGACAAGGCCTCGCGCACCTCGTCCAGTTTAAAGGGCTTAATTATGGCTTCGATTTTTTTCATGGCAAACTTTCCTGGTAAGTTGAATATTTACGAAAAACCCGGGAAATCCCCGGATGGCCCGTCAATCGGATTCAAACGCCGCACATTGTATCAAGACACAGCAACTCCAGACTATTCCAGCGACAAATAGATTACCTTCAACACTTCAAGCTCGGCGATGCCGACGGGTGTGTGCAGCCTCGCCACCTCGCCCTCGCACAACTTGAGCAAGGCTCGCGCCAGTGGCGAAACCCAGCTGATACGGCCGCGCGCCGCATCGGCCTCATCCACCCCCACGATGGAATAAACGACCTCACAGCCGTCATCGTTGCAAACGGTTACTGTCGCACCAAAAAAAACCTGCTCGCACGCGCCGCGCCGCGCCGGATCGACCACCTCGGCCTGGTCGATGCGTTTACGCAAATAGCGCACGCGCCGGTCTATTTCGCGCAGACGTTTTTTACCGTAGATATAATCGCCATTCTCTGAACGGTCACCGTTTGAAGCCGCCCAGGTGATGGTATTTACCAGCACAGGGCGTTCAACTTTCCACAACTGTTCCAGCTCGGCCTGCAGTTTGCGATAACCACCCGGCGTGATGTAATTTTTAACGCCCAAAGGCAAAGGCGAATGAGGCTGAAATTCATCATCGTCATCGTCTTGCACCTGTTTAATTTCGGAATGCTGAATTTTTGCTACCCCCCCATCGCGATAAGCTGAATATTTGAACACAGAAAGTAAAAAAGGCCACATCATGCAGACAACGTGTCAATCAGCGTCCAACACTTTCCATCTGTCAGCGCGCATATCTTCCACTTGATTTTATAAAAATTTACAAAACTACAATAGCCTGCAATTTCTTTACACTGCTGCTGAATTTCAAAAAAGCGGAGAATCAGACATATTGTTTAACAAGCAGCCTATTTAACCATTGAATTGTGAGTACATATGACGC
>JAUSLX010000011.1 GCA_030645775.1 Gallionella sp.
GTATCAGCCAGCTTTGCGGCGCTATCCCTGCAACGTGCCATCCGCCTTGCCACACCAGCAACGGCGCAGTCAGCAATGCCGTACCAAACCAGATGCTGAAGGCTTTGGCCTCGACGCTCAGATGCGTGGCACGCCGCGACACCACATTGGACAGCGCAAAACCCATGCCCGCCGACAAACCCAGCCATTCAGAACTGTTTTGCGGCAGCGGCACACCGAGGCTGGGTTCCCACAACATGATAAATGCGCCGCCGAGCGACAGCGCGATAATCAGATAGCCGTAACGATTCAACCGTTCGCCCAGCAGCCAGTAGGAAAACAGTATCGTCCAGACCGGCGCGAGGTAGAACAGCAACAGCACGCGCATCACCTCGCCTTGCAGCATCCCCAGCACATAACCGAAGTTAGCCCAACCCGCGGAAAACACCAGAAGTACCGCCCACCAGCCTGACACACCGTTATTTTGAGAACGCAGATCGCGCCACACACGTGGCAACATGAATCCGCCGCACAGCATCGCCAGCACATAGGTGATGAGCGTCGCCAGCGGACCGGATACCCCTGCATCCTGCAACACCCGGTAGGGATACCAGATCAGCCCCCAGACGAGTGCACCGGAGAGTATTCCAAAAACAGGTAGTGCTTTGTTTTTATTATGATTATGCGTAATCATAATCGCCAGACTTACAGAAATTTTCAGTACCCATATCAGCCCTATGTGTGTATAAAATCACCTCTATCTCACACAAAATCTCCGTAAGTGAGCGCGGAATAGAATCGTTACTATTTGATATTTATCCTCATTCCGACTCGGTTTAAGACCCCGACCTTCAGGTCGGAACACACGCTACCTCACAACACTCCGTGATCAGAATCCTGCGTGTTCGGCCCAAAAAATGGCGGGGGTCACGATTGGATAGCGCTCGGCCAACACCAGTAAATCCTTATCTCCGGTGATAAGGTAGTCCGCGTCAGATGTATTAAGCGCGGCTAACAAAGTACCCAGCACAGGCTGATCGTCAATATCGCGCAACTCCGTATCTGCCACTGGCAGGGGTTCAATGACTTCGGCTTGCAAGGAAAGCGCATCGACCAAGTCTTCAATCTCCGCCGATGTCAAACCGTGACGGCTTGCCAAGCGGGGCAGCACGCGGCGCAACTCTTCCAGGATGTAAACTGACAGCAAAACCTCTATCGAACCGTGCCGCCAGGCGGACAGAATTTTACCCGGCACGCTGGCAGGATAAGCAATCCCGGAGAGAAGCACATTGGTATCGAGAACAACACGCAGCGTAGCCATGATGGCTCAACGTGTTTTAGCAGAGGTTCGTGTCAGCGCTCGTTCAAGCTCAACGGCGGCATTAATTTCAGCAATTCCCTCTGCCTCAGGTACATTTGAAAACCCTGATTCAATACGCAGGCATAGCGCATCAAAGCGAGCTTGCATGCGTCGAATGCGCTCGAATAATCTGGCATCAACCAAGGCGGCAACTGGCCTGCCGTCCCGGTTGATGACTACGCTGTCGTGCCTGTACTGCACCTGATTGAGCATTTCCCCAAGGTTTTGTCTAAAGGTCACTGCACTAATTTGAGTAATCATGTCGGCTCACCATTATGGTCATATTGGTCACTATGCATCAAAATTAATGGGTGGTCAATGACCGTTCTTGCCAAGTGATTGTTATTGGCATGTAAGCTGATGTCTAATTTCCCCGATTTTTAAATCAATGAATGGCAACTGATAGCACACAGCTGCTATAGCGCCTTTCAATCATCATGCCACGAAGCAGTCATTCATATTCAATCGGGTTCGGTGTGACGCAACCGACTGGCCGAAGACCAGTCTTTTATGTTCATCGCTGTAAAGGCTGTTCAATGGCACTTGGCAGATCAACCCCCGCACCAGCGCGCCGGACAAAATTCCGGCGACGGGCATTACATTTTGTTTTGATGACACCTGTCCGCCCCTTATAATGCCCGTCACTTTCGATGCCGCTAAAACAGTAATGAATCCAGACCTCAATCGTTTGCAGCCCTACCCCTTCCAGAAGTTAGCCGCCCTGTTCAGCTTAGTCACGCCCAACCAGGATTATCGCCCTATCAGTCTGTCCATCGGCGAGCCGAAGCACGCCACACCGCCATTCATCAAGGACGCGCTAACCGACAATCTGGCTGGTCTGGCAAATTATCCCACAACCGCAGGCTCGGACGCGCTGCGCGCCACGATAGCCGATTGGCTGGCGCGACGCTATGGAATTCCCGCACCCGATGCGAAAACGCAGGTATTGCCGGTAAACGGCAGCCGTGAAGCGCTGTTCGCCTTTGCACAAACCGTTATTGATCGCAAAGGGAAGCCCTCTCCTCAATCCTCTCCCTCAAGCGGGCGAGGAAGCGAACGCGAGGTGCAATCGTTAATTCCGGCGGTGGTGTGCCCGAATCCGTTCTACCAGATTTACGAGGGGGCGGCATTACTGGCGGGCGCAACGCCTTACTTCCTCAATACCTTGCCGGAAGATAATTTCGCGTTGAACTTTGCGCAATTACCGGAAGATATCTGGCAACGCACTCAGCTGATTTATGTCTGCTCGCCGGGCAATCCGACCGG
>JAUSLX010000021.1 GCA_030645775.1 Gallionella sp.
AATCACACGATGTTAACCTTTCAGCAAATCATCCTGACACTACAGAATTATTGGGACAAGCAGGGTTGCGCGCTGCTGCAGCCTTATGACATGGAAGTCGGTGCGGGCACTTCGCACACCGCCACTTTTTTGCGTGCACTCGGCCCGGAGCCCTGGCGTGCGGCTTATGTTCAGCCTTCGCGTCGTCCCAAGGACGGTCGCTACGGTGAAAACCCGAATCGCCTGCAGCATTACTACCAGTTTCAGGTTGTGCTTAAACCCGCACCTGCCAACATTCTTGAGTTGTATCTCGGTTCGCTGGAGGCACTGGGTTTCGATCTCAAGCAGAACGACATCCGCTTTGTCGAGGATGACTGGGAGAATCCGACGCTGGGCGCGTGGGGCTTAGGCTGGGAAGTATGGCTGAACGGCATGGAAGTCACCCAGTTCACTTATTTTCAGCAGGTCGGCGGCATCGATTGCCGGCCGATCACGGGTGAGATCACCTACGGGCTGGAGCGGCTGGCGATGTATTTGCAAGGCGTGGAGAATGTGTTTGATCTGACCTGGACGCCGGGCGTCAGCTATCGCGACGTGTATCACCAGAATGAGGTCGAGCAATCCACCTACAACTTTGAACACAGCGATGTGGATTTTTTGCTGGGCGCGTTTGGCAGTTACGAGAAACAGGCCAAACATCTTATGGAAAAGCAGTTGGCCTTGCCGGCCTACGAGCAGGTGCTCAAAGCCGCGCACAGTTTCAACCTGCTGGATGCACGCGGTGCGATTTCGGTGACCGAACGCGCCGCCTATATAGGCCGGATACGTAATCTTGCGCGCAGCGTCGCGGCAGCGTATCTCGACAGTCGCGCGCGGTTGGGATTCCCGATGGCGCCTGCAGGCTGGGCGGATGAAGTGCTGGCGCAGATCGAAAAAAATAAGCCTGTCCTGAGCCGTGCCGAAGGAGTGGCAACATGAGTACGAAAAATTTGCTGGTTGAACTGTTTGTCGAAGAGCTGCCACCCAGGTCATTGAAAAAACTGGGCGAGAGCTTTGCCGAGGTGTTGTCTGCCAGTCTGATCGCGCAAGGACTGGCACTGAAGGAAACGAGTGTGACGGCGTTTGCCTCGCCGCGTCGTCTGGCAGTACATATCGAAAGTGTGTCGTTACAGGCAGTGGATCGCTCCGTATCGCACAAGCTGATGCCGGTTAAGGTCGGGCTGGATGCAGAAGGCAATGCCACGCCTGCGCTGTTGAAGAAACTGGCCGGTATGGGAGCGGATGCATCGGTTGTGGCGGGTTTGAGGTGCGAGATGGACGGCAAGGCCGAGGTGCTTTATTTCGACAGCATAGTGGCGGGCGTGAAACTGCCGGAAGGCTTGCAGCAGGCTCTGCTTGAAACCATCGCCAGGCTGCCGATTGCCAAAGTAATGACTTATCCCGATCCCACGGGTGACGGTTGGGCAACGGTCAATTTTGTGCGCCCCGCGCACAGCCTGGTCGCACTGCATGGCAGAAAAATCATTCCGGTCAGTGTGCTGGGCTTGATGGCGGGCAACACGACTAAAGGTCATCGTTTCGAGGCCGGCATCGATACTATCGTTCTGGAAGAAGCTGACAGCTATGCACGGCAACTGGAAACCGAAGGCGCGGTGATTGCCAGTTTCGAGGCGCGTCGTGCCGAAATCGTACGCCAGCTTACTGCGGCAGCGGGCAAGGAAGGACTCAGACCGATTGAGGATGATGCGCTGCTGGACGAGGTGACGGCGCTGGTCGAGCGCCCCAACGTACTGGTAGGCACGTTCGAAACAGACTATCTGGACGTGCCTCAGGAATGCCTGATCCTGACGATGAAGGCGAACCAGAAATATTTTCCGCTGCTGGATGCACAGGGAAAACTCACGAATAAATTTTTAATCGTCTCCAATATCAGACCGAAAGACGCCAGCCTGGTAATCAGCGGTAACGAACGCGTGGTGCGCCCGCGCCTGGCGGATGCGAAATTCTTCTATGATCAGGACCGGAAAAAGCCGCTGGATGCACGCGTACTCGGCCTGTCCCGCGTGGTCTATCACAACAAATTGGGCACGCAGGGCGAACGCGTGGAGCGGGTGCAAGCCATCGCCCGTGCCATCGGTCAGCAACTGGGCGGCGACGCGCTGGCCTTGCAGGCCGATCAGGCCGCACTGTTGGCCAAGGCCGATCTGCTCACCGACATGGTCGGCGAGTTTCCTGAGCTGCAAGGCATCATGGGTCGTTATTACGCGCAGCACGACGGCCTGTCGGATGAGGTGGCCTATGCGATCGAAGACCACTACAAGCCGCGCTTCGCGGGCGATGAACTGCCACGCAATCAGGTCGGCATCTGCGTGGCACTGGCGGACAAACTGGAGACACTGGTCGGCCTGTTCGGCATCGGCCAGATTCCCACCGGTGATAAAGACCCGTTCGCGTTGCGCCGTCATGCGCTGGGCGTGATCCGCATGCTGATCGAGAAACAATTGCCGCTGAGTTTGAGCGACTTGATCACCAGTGCGTTTGCTGGTTTTCCAAGCGGTTTGTTGGGCAACGCGCAGGCAGAGGTGGAGACTTTTGTATTTGAACGTGTCGGCGGGATGATGCGCGAACAAGGCTATACCGCCAATCAGGTGGATGCGGTGCTGGCGCCCAGACCTCAGCGTTTGGGTGACATTCCCAAACAACTGGAAGCGGTGCGCGCCTTTGCCGCGTTGCCGGAAGCTTCAGCACTGGCCGCCGCCAACAAGCGCGTCGGAAATATTCTGAAAAAAGTTGAAGGCGGCGTGAGCGGTGCAGTTGATGCTGCGCTGTTGCTGGAAATGCCTGAGCAGGCGCTGTATCAGGCTTTATGTCTGATTGCGCCGCGCGCCGATGCGGCCTTTGTTGCGGGCGATTACACCGCCTCGTTGCAGGAACTGGCCGCGTTGCGTGAACCGGTGGATGCGTTTTTCGACAGCGTGATGGTGAATGCCGAAGACGAAAAACTGCGCGCCAACCGTCTGTCTTTACTGGCTCAGTTGCATCAGGCGATGAACCGTGTGGCCGATCTTTCCAGGCTCGCAGGGTAAGCAATATGGAGTGCGCATAACCAGCGACTTGGCTGGCGTTTTCTGCCAGCTTAGTCGAATGGCTAGTAGTATCATCAGACTCGTCTGCGCAAAAGGCAGGCGGCGACGTGTCGCCGCACTCCAAACTAACGACTTACCACTTACCACTTACCACTTACCACTTGCTATTAAAATATGAAACTCATCATCCTCGACCGTGACGGCGTGATCAATCTGGATTCCGATCAGTTCATCAAGAACCCGGTAGAATGGCAGCCCATACCGGGCAGTCTGGAAGCCATTGCGCGGCTGAATCAGGCCGATTACCGCGTGGTGGTGGCGACCAATCAGTCTGGTATCGGGCGCGGTTTGTTCGATATGCACACATTGAATGCGATCCACGACAAGATGCACAAGGCGTGCGCGCTGGTCGGTGCGCGCATAGATGCGGTATTTTTCTGCCCGCATACGGCTGAGAGCCGTTGTGATTGCCGCAAGCCGAATCCGGGCATGCTGGAAGAAATCGCCGCACGTTATAACACCAGCCTGGCCGGTGTGCCGGTGGTGGGAGATTCGCTGCGCGATCTGCAATCCGCTGCGGTATTGGGCGCGACTCCTTATCTGGTGCTGACCGGAAAAGGAGTCAAGACTCAGGCGAAAGGCGGTTTGCCGGAGGGGACGCTGGTTTTCGCCGACCTCGCGGCAGTAGCCGCCGTGCTGCCTTGATCGGATCATCTAATACTGGATTGAGATGCTAGTTATACGCTCGTTGATTTTCCTGTTGTTGCAACTGCTGCTCACGCCCGTTTTTTCGACACTGGCGATCTTCACCTTTCCTTTTTCGCCACTGACACGTTACCGTTTGATTTCCAGTTATGCGCGGACCATGCTCTGGCTGCTGAGGGGGGTTTGCGGCATCCGTCATCAGGTGTCGGGCATGGAAAACATCCCGTCGGCACCCTGCGTGGTGTTGTGCAAACATCAGTCGGCGTGGGAGACGCTGGCCTTGCAGGTGATTTTTCCGCCGCAGGCCTGGGTGCTTAAACGCGAATTGCTGTGGCTGCCCTTCTTCGGCTGGGGTCTGGCAATGACCAGTCCGATTGCGATTAACCGCAGCGACGGCAAGGGCGCGGTGAAACAGTTGCTCAGGCAGGGCAAAGAGCGACTGGCGCAAGGTTTCTTCGTGGTGATTTTCCCCGAAGGGACGCGTATTCCGTTTGGCGAGCGTGGCAAATACAAGATCGGCGGCGCACTGCTGGCAGCCTCGGCCAGCGTGCTGGTGGTGCCGGTGGCGCACAACGCCGGACGTCTGTGGGGACGCAATTCGTTCATCAAGCATCCGGGGCTGGTCACGATGAGCATAGGCGCGCCGATAGTCACACAAGGGCTGAAGGCCGACGAAATCAATGCGCGTACCGAGGCGTGGATAGAAAACGAGATACAGCAACTTCCGCACTGATGCTGAAAAAGTTGCGCAATCTGGTTTTACCTTCCGGTGTGTCCCCGTTGCGTCGCAACGACCCTTCCGCCGAGCAACGCGCCGCTGTCCTGGCGGGGCAACACATCACCTACACCTTAAAACGCAGCGCCAGGCGACGCAGCATCGGTTTGCGCGTCGATGACAGGGGGCTGACCGTGAGCATGCCGCTGCGTGCGTCCGAGCGCTGGCTGCACAGCGTGTTGCAGGATAAGGCGAGCTGGGTGCTTGAGAAGTTGGCGGGCTGGCAGATGCGCAAGGCGCAAGTCCTGAGCATGGGCGACGGTGAATTCATTCCGTATCTGGGCGAGCAATTGACGTTGCGCGTGCAGCGCAGTGTGTTCGCCGCCCCGGCGTGTCAGCACGGTGATACCTTGTGGGTGTCGGTGCAGGATGAAGGGGACGCGAAGAAAATCGAGCAGCGCGTATCGGAATGGTATCGGCTACAGGCCGGGCAGTTGTTCGCGGCGCGCGTGGCGCATTACGCTGGGCTGCTGCAGGTTGTACCGCGCGCAATAAAACTTTCTAGCGCGAAGACGCAATGGGGTAGCTGCAATGCGCGTGGCACGGTGCGCCTGAATCTGCAACTCGTCAAATTTCCGCTGCGCCTGATCGATTATGTGGTGGTGCATGAGCTGGCGCATCTGCGTGAGATGAACCACTCGGCGGATTTCTGGAAGGTCGTGGCCGGTGCCTGTCCGGACTATGCGAAGCTACGGCGGGAACTCAAGGCGGTGTCGCTGGGTTAGCAGATAGATGACGGTTCAGAAACATCCTGCAGTTGCCGCTCGAAATCTGCAACGGGAACCGGTCTGCCCAGCAGGTAACCCTGGAATGCCGTGCAGCCGTTACGCTTCAGGAAGGCAAACTGCCCCTCGGTTTCTACCCCCTCGGCTATCACTTCCATGCGCAGGTTTTTCGCCATCGCAATAATCGTGCGCACGATCGCCTCGTCGTCCGGATCGCTGGCGATGTCGCGCACGAATGACTGGTCGATTTTGAGCTGGTCTATCGGCAGGCGCTTCAGCGAGGAGAGCGAGGAATAACCGGTGCCGAAATCATCCATCGAAAAGCTGATGCCCAGCAACTTGAGTTCGCGCATTTTTGCGATGCAACCTTCGATGTCGTCGAGCACCAGACTTTCCGTCAGTTCGAGTTTGAGGTGCGTCGCCTCGGCACCGCTCTGTTTTAGTGCGCGTCCGACTATTTCGACAAAGTTGATCTGACGGAATTGCACGGCGCTGACGTTGACAGCGAGCTTCAACTGGCGGGTGCGCGGGTCAGATTCCCATGTTTTCAGTTGTGCGCAGGCCTGTTCCAGTACCCTTTGCCCGATGGGCAGAATCAGGCCGTTTTCTTCGGCGAGCGTGATGAATTCCCCCGGGCCTACCAGTCCGCGCTGCGGATGCTGCCAGCGCAGCAATGTCTCCGCACCGGTGATGCGTCGCTCGGTGTCGTACTGTGCCTGGAAATACAGGCGTAATTCGTTATGGGTGATCGCATTGCGCAGCTCACCCTCCAGCGCGAGACGTGCTTCCAGGGTCGCCTGCATGGCCGGATCGAAGAAATACCAGGCGTTTTTGCCGGAGGCTTTGGCACGGTACATCGCGGTATCAGCACGCCTGAACAGCTCATCTACGCTGGTCTGATGGTCCTTGAACAAGCTGACGCCCATGCTGGCAGAGCAATAATATTCATAATCGATCAGCAAATAGGGTTGTCTCAGGGTATCGAGAATTTTCTCGGCAACCTTCTCTATCCGGGCAATGGCTTCGTTGGTTTCCTGATCCAGGTCAGTCAGAAGCAGGACAAATTCGTCTCCGCCTATGCGCGCCACCGTATCGCTTTCGCGTACACAGTGCAGCAGGCGGCTGGCTACTTCGACCAGCAACAGGTCTCCGGTATCATGCCCCTTGGTATCATTTATGTTTTTGAAGTTATCGAGGTCGATAAACACCACCGCACCGAAGTTATTATTTCTGCCGCTGGTGTTGAAGGCAAGCAGCAGCCTGTCCTGCAACAGGCGCCGGTTGGGCAGCCTGGTCAAGGGGTCGTACAGGGCAAGCTGGCGTATTTCTTCCTCTGCGTGTTTGCGCATGCCGATGTCGGTAAACGTGCCGACATAATTGCATATCTCGTCAGCCCCGTTTTTGACCGAGGTGATGGTCAGCCATTCGGGGTAAATTTCACCGTTCTTGCGCCGATTCCATATCTCTCCCGACCACTTTTCCTGCGCTTGTAATTCTGCCCACATGGCGCTGTAGAATCGGGCATCGTGCTGACCGGAACTCAGGATATGCGGATTCTGACCGCATACTTCCTCTGCGCTGTAGCCGGTGATGGTCTGGAAGGCTGCATTGACGCGCAGAATACGTACATGCGCATCGGTAATGATCACGGCTTCCTGTGTTTCAAAAGTGAGCGCCAGCAACTGGAGTTCCTCCTCAATTCTGGCGCGCTGCTCAATCTCGCTGTTCAACAAGTCATTGGTATATTCTGTCTGGCGTATCTGTTCGATTTCGCTCCTGCGACTGTCGTGGTTGACACAACGCACCACCCTGACCAGCGCTACTGTCACGATCAGCGCACAAAGTGCACGCGCAGCCTGTACCGGAATCCCGAAGAAATCCAGAAACTGTTGCTGGTTCAGAAACAGCGCGGGGAGCGCGGGATCATGGGTTCGCAGCACGATAGTGAACAGGGCATAAAACAGAAAACCCGCAGATGCGCTGTATAGCAAACCTTGCAGTGTTCCGTTCAGTAAGAGTGCCCGGCTGTTTTTCGCCTGATTTCCCAGTGCCAGGCCGGTCAGCAGTGCGGCGGGAAAACCCAGAAAATAACGTGTTCCGGCTACAAATCCGGCCAGGGTGTCGCTGGCAAGGTGCATCGTGCTAATAATCGCCAGCAACAGTGCGGCGTAAAGCCAGGGGGTGAACAGCCCGCTGCGCGCTTCGAGTTGCGCAGAACTGTCGCTCCAGAGGGTGCGGCGGCCGAATTCAAGCAGTGGCAGAAAAGAGATGAACAGCAACGCGGCAATCAATGCTTCCGGCACGAGACCCTCTGCCTGGTGCAGGGTTTCCCACAGGACGACGAATTCCAGCGTGCCATGTATCAGCCCGAAGGCGGCGAGTAGCGGCAAATGCCGGACGAAAGGCAGTCTGTCATGTTGCCTGGGAAGCACAAACAGGACTGCACCTAGAACGATGAAAGAAAGTCCGTAGATCAGCAGGACTTCAATTTGATGGAATTCGAAAAAAGTGCGCATGTGTTTAAAGCGGGTATATCGTCCTGTGTTTTTTCAAGAGGAAAACGCGCGCCAGTCTATGTGCAGGCAATAATCAATGCAAGGAAAAAGTTCAACCGCTGTTTGCAAGGAGCATGCTGAATCCGGATGAACAGCGACTCAGGGCCGTCTGGCTAAGTCCTGAGCCAGTTTCATTCTTGCGGCTTTAGATCTGCCAGACACCGTCACGATAGATCACCTCATCATCCAGTGTGACCGTCTCCGTGAGAGGGAAAACATCGACATGGTATCGCGCCGCACTCTTGCTGATTTGCGGCTTGTTGTAGCTGCCGTGTTTGGCGCCCAGCGACAGATGTACGCCGCACATGCGTTCATAGGTGCCGATGTCGCTGACCAGTCTGTCCTGGGTAAAGGTGCGGTTCAGTCACAGACCCAGTTCGCGCACCCAGATTTCTCCTTCGTCGGCGCGAATTTTTTCAAGTACCAAGTCAAATTCGGGTGTGGAATCAACCGTGCCGGTGACGCGTCCTTTATCCACGATCAGCGTGATGGGTTTTTCGGGTTTGTTGACGGTAAAACTGGTGTCGCCGAAGATGGACAGGCGCACGCGGCCATTCAATGCTTCAAGGTCTTTTGATTCCGTGAACACTTCGCCGATTGGAAACTGGCCGCCGACATTGGTCATCTGGCTGTAATCACCGACATTGAGCTTGGCGGGTTCAAAGCCGGCTGAAAAAATAAGCTGTTCGCCAAAGCTGTTGATGATGCCCACTTTCGCGGTGTCGAATTTTTCCTTGAGCGCGCGCCCCACACCGCGCACATAGGCCGGATCATAGGCCAGCGATTCGATGTAGAGCAGTACTTCTTCGCCCGGCATGCGCGCCAGATGCGGATGTTCGATAACCTTGAGTGAGCGTTTGAACAGTTCTACGCGGATGCGGAACGCGTCCAGACGAAAGCTGGTGGATTGAATCAGCACCACCAGATCGCCGGGGGCGAGTCGTTCAAATTCGGCGCGCACGGTCTCCGGTGCCACGCTGTCGAAGTCGATGAAGGTCGCGTCGGGCAGGCAGCGCCGGTAGGCGCAGGTCAGCGCAAGCGCCAGATCACATTGTCCGTCCCAGACCACGACTGCGGATTGGGTGTGTTCAATGGCCAGCGTCAGAATGTCGCGTATATTTTTCTCAGCCAGCGCGATGGCGGT
This sequence comes from Gallionella sp., assembly GCA_030645775.1. Lineage (GTDB taxonomy): Bacteria > Pseudomonadota > Gammaproteobacteria > Burkholderiales > Gallionellaceae > Gallionella. The sequence goes on from JAUSLX010000021.1 coordinate 8,970, forward strand.
ATCGGGTAGTGTGTTCATGGTGGCTCTTGTTTAACTGCCGCTGACACGAAACCATCCGGTCAGGCTGCGCCGGGTGTGGTGGGAAATGAGCACTTCGTGCGGAAACGACTCGCTTAAAAAGATGATCATTGTGCCAAATTTCGGGATGATTGTGGCGATCCTATCTGTCCCGGTCGGCTCGAATAAAACCAACTCGCCACCGTCGCTTGCCTGCCAGTCTTCATTCAAATACAGCACAGTGGTCAGTATTCGGTTCTTTTTGCCGACCAGCACATCTGAATGTTTCGCATAACCCGTACCCGCAGCATAAATGGCATAGTGGCATTCGTAATCAAACAATCCCAGATACAACGCCCGGTTCAGTCCCATACGCAGTGTTTCCATCTGAGCCAAATAGCACTGATCGATGCTGTTCGACTCATCCAGCCAGCTGATGACATCGCCACGTATAGAATCGATTTGCACTTTGGCAGCGCCCCTGCCGATGTGTGCGGCGTGAAAGCGCGCAGGGTTGTCATCCTGGCAACGCGTCAGCAATTGGGTTAACAATAAATCAGGAAAGGGTTGATCCAGGACGATGTAGCCTGTGTGCTCCAGTTGCTCGGCAATCTCTTCAATATTCATGGCGGAGCAGGGTTAAAACCGGATGTGCTGCGTTGGCAAGCAAATTGGACAGCATTAGCTGCCCGGGTGGCTGTGTAGATGAGAAAGTATAGCGGCCTTTGGGGCTGCTACCAGCTTATTTCCTCACCTTGCGCGGTGAACAGTTCCGTTAATTTGGCGTAGAGTTCGCTGTCGTCGCGCTGGCTGCGCCAGGCCTCGTCCTGCCAGGCGTAATGAAAACCGCCGGATTTGGCGGCGACCCATATTTCCTTGTTGATGTCGTGCCGGTTGATGATGATTTTTGCTCCGTTGTCGAATTCGATTTCCAGCAGGTTGCCGCTGCGATTGCAATCGACTCCGCAATCATCGCTGGCTGTTTCGATTTTAGCCAGTGCGGTATCGGCCAGCTGGTTGAATTCGCTTTCGTTCATAGTGTTCCTCGGAAACCTTTATAATCGCGCACTTTACTATTAGGGAAGTGCAAAAATGCGGCTTAAAACTTCTTTGGGCATTATCCTGGCTTTTGCCCTGTTGCTGCAAGGCTGCGGACGCAAAGGCCCGCTGACCTTGCCCGATGCCCAGAAAGCTGCAACTCACACGACTACGCAAGGCAAATGAGCATGGATGATCACTTCAATTATCAAAATAAGCAACTGCATGTAGAGCAGGTTGCACTGGCGGATATTGCGGCGCTGCATGGTACACCGTGTTATGTGTATTCGCGCGCCGCGCTGACCAGCGGCTTTCGTCAATTTTCCGATGCGCTGCAAGGTCGCGAACATCTGATCTGCTATGCGGTGAAGGCCAATTCCAACCTGGCGATTCTCAACGTGTTTGCCCGTTTGGGCGCCGGTTTCGACATCGTCTCCGGCGGAGAGCTGCAGCGCGTGCTGGCGGCAGGCGGCGATGCGCGTAAGGTGGTGTTTTCCGGCGTGGGCAAGACGGTCGCGGAAATGCGTCTGGCGCTGGAAGCGAATATTCTGTGCTTCAACGTGGAATCGGCGGCTGAACTGGATCGCCTCAACGAAGTTGCAGACAGCATGGGCAAAGTCGCGGCGATCAGCTTGCGCGTGAACCCGGACGTGGACGCAAAAACGCATCCCTACATTTCCACGGGTCTGAAGCAGAATAAATTCGGCGTGGCGTACACCGAGGCCGTTGCGCTGTATCGCAAGGCGCATGCCATGCCCAACTTGCGTATTACCGGCATGGATTGCCACATCGGCTCGCAACTCATCGAGACCAGCCCGTTCATTGCCGCCGTGGAAAAGATATTGCTGCTGGTAGATGCGCTCTCTTCTGAAGGAATAGCACTGGAACATCTCGATCTGGGCGGCGGTCTGGGGATTTGCTACCAGGATGAAACGCCGCCAGCGATTACCGATTACATCGCAGCCTTGCTGGGCGCGTTGCAGGGGCGCACGCAAAAGTTGATACTCGAACCGGGCAGGGTGCTGGTCGGCAATGCCGGGGTGTTACTGACGCGCGTGGAATATATCAAGCCGGGCGAGGAGAAAAACTTCGCCATCGTGGATGCCGCGATGAACGACCTGATGCGCCCGGCGCTGTACGATGCCTATCACGGCATAAAGCCGGTGGTGCGTGAAGACCATGCAGTACAGAACTACGAGATAGTCGGGCCGATCTGCGAGACAGGCGACTTTATCGGCCATGCGCGCGAACTGGCGATTGCGCCGCAATCGTTGCTGGCAGTGATGTCCGCCGGAGCTTACGGCATGAGTATGAGTTCCAACTACAACACCCGCCCGCGCGCCGCCGAAGTAATGGTGGATGGAGACAAGGTGCATCTGGTGCGCGAACGCGAAACCGTGCAGCAATTGTTCGCCGGCGAAAAAATCATCGCCGGGCTATAAAGCTTTACAAGCGAAGGCTTATCCGCAGATTACGCAGATTACGCAGATTTTTATGGGACAGGTAGTTTTTAATCTGTGGAAATCTGTGTAATCTGCGGAGGAAAGTGTTTATTGGGACGATGCGGTTTGCACCGTATCCACGTCTATATTAAAAAGATCGTCGCCAGCCCCAGGAAGATGAAGAAGCCGCCGCTGTCGGTAATGGCGGTGATCATCACGCTGGAGCCGATGGCCGGATCGCGCCCCAGTCTTTGCCGGATGAGCGGGATAAGCACGCCGACTATCGCACCGACCAGCAGATTCAAGACCATCGCACCCGTCATCACGATGCCCAGCGGCACGCTGTGATACAGGAAGTAGGCGAACAGCCCGGTCACTCCCCCCCATACCAGTCCGTTCAATCCACCTATGGCCATCTCCTTGATCAGCAGACGGCGTGCATTGCCGGGATTGACTTGCCCCAGTGCCAGTGAGCGGATGATGATGGCTGTGGTCTGGTTGGCCGAATTTCCGGCAATACCGGCCACAATGGGCATCAGGGCAGCCAGCGCGACGAGCTTCTCAATGGTGTCCTCGAAGCCGCCGATTACCCGCGAGGCGAAGAATGCGGTGCAAAGATTCAGTGCCAGCCACGCCCAGCGGTTCTGCGCGCTCTTCCATACCGACGCGAAAATGTCCTCCTCTTCGCGCAGACCGGCCTGGTTCAACAGATCGTTTTCAGATTCGGTACGAATATAGTCCAGCACTACGTTCACCGTCACCCGCCCTACCAGCGTGCCGTTTTCATCCACTACGGGAGCGGAAACCAGATCGTAGCGTTCGAAAGACTGGGCAGCCTGATCGGCTTTTTCTTCAGGGTGCAACTGGACAATGTCAGTCAGCATCAGGCTGCCGACACTCAGTTCCGGTTCATTGACCACGATCAGGTTGATCGGCAGCACGCCCCTGAATTTATCGTGCCTGTCTACCACGAACACCTGATCGGTGTGGTCGGGCAGCTCGTCGAAGCGCCGCAAATAGCGCGATACCACTTCCAGCGTGACATCTTCGCGCACCTGGATCATGCCAAAATCCATCAGTGCGCCGACTGAATCTTCCGAATACGACATCGCGGAACGCAACTGCTCGCGTTCCTCTATGGGCAGCGAATTAAACACGTCGCGCATCACGTTTTGCGGCAGATCGTGTGCCAGGTCGGCAATTTCGTCGGTGTCGAGCTGCTTGGCTGCCGCATGCAGCTCTTCGCGGTTCATGGTCGCAATCAGCGACTCGCGCACCGAGTCGGAAACCTCGATCAGAATCTCGCCGTCACGCTCCGCCTTGACCAGATCCCATACCAGCAGGCGTTGCTCGATGGGTAAGGCTTCCAGAATATAGGCGATATCAGCCGGATGCAGGCTCTCCAGCTTGCGGCGTAATTCAGCGAGGTGTTGCTTGTGCAGCAGGCTGTCAACCAGTGCATGACGCTCTTTGCGCGGCATCTCCTGCCTGCGCGCCATCTCTTCCAGCAGCGCGTGTTTGTGCAGCAGCGACTCCACCTGCTGGAGGTGGTGCTGCACATTATCGGTGTGGTGGTTTTCTGAGCTGTGGTCAGTCATGGCACGCATTCTTGGGTTAGCGCGCTATTGTAAAGAAAACACCCATCGACCGCTCAGGGAATTTCGGCGCTGTTCATCCTCGCCATGATGATGCCGGTCTTGCGTATCAAGCCGCGCGCCTGACGGTGTTTGTCGTAATAGCGCGGATTGGGCACCATCGCCGCGAGTTTGGCGGCCTGAGCGGGCGAGAGCTGCGCCGCGCTGCTGCGGTAGTAATGGCGCGCGGCTGCTTCTGCGCCGAATACGCCATTGCCCCATTCGATCACGTTGAGATAAATCTCGAAGATGCGGCGTTTGTCCATCACCGCTTCCATCATCACGGTGATCGCCGCCTCTTCCAGTTTGCGGAAGGGCGAGCGCCGCCCGGACAGGAACAGATTCTTGGCGAGCTGCTGGCTGATGGTGGAGCCGCCCGCGACGATCTTGCCCTTCTTCAGGTTCTTCTCGTAGGCTTTCTGTATGCCTTCCCAGTCGAAGCCTTCATGATCGACAAACTTGGCATCTTCCGAGGCGATCAGGGCGCGCTTGAGGTTGTTGGATATTTTTGCGTAGGGCACCCAACGGTGCTTGAGCTCGGCATCGGGATTCTTGTCCTGCATAAGCTCCAGCCGGTCTTCCATAAAGGCGCTGGTCGAAGGATTGAATTTGATCCACCAGAGGACGTGCGCGAATATCCACAGCTGGTATAGCACCACCAGCGCGAACAATGCCAGCAGGATGCGCCAGCTCCAGTAGCGTAATTTTTTCATGGCAAAGAAAGCTGTAGCCCGGATGCAGCGTAGCGTAATCCGGGGATTGGCCGGCGCGCACAATGTTTCCCCGGATTCCGGCCCGCGCCGGAATAACGATATGGTTTATGCCACTTCACGTAGTCTCTCCATCACGGGGCTGGTGTCGGGTCGCACGCCGCGCCAGATAAAAAACGCCTCGGCAGCCTGTTCGACCAGCATGCCCAGCCCGTCTGCGACTTGCGCGCCGTGTGCGCGGGCAAATGCCATGAACGGTGTCTCGCGGCCGTACATCATGTCGTAAGCCAGTGCGCCGGGCGCGAAAATCCCCCCCTTGCCCCCCTTTGCTGAAAGGGGGGAGGAAGGTAGCGGGATTTCACTGTCTGTCAGTCCGGCGGAAGTGGCGTTGATGATGATATCGAACTGTTGTTCTGCCAAATCTTCATAACTGCCGCCACGGATGGCCGAATCGGCAAATTTCATTGCCATTTCGACGGCTTTGCTGGCGGTACGGTTGGCGATGGTAATCGTACCGCCAGCGGTGAGCAGCGGCAACACCACACCGTAAGAAGCGCCGCCTGCGCCCATCAGCAGGATGCGCTTGCCTTGCAGCTTAACGCCGAGATTCTGTTCGATGTCGCGCACCAAACCTGCGCCGTCGGTGTTGTCGCCGATGATTTTATCGCCTTCAAAACTAAGCGTGTTCACCGCCTGTGCCGCCCGCGCCCGTTCGGTAAGTTCAGTCGCGCAATTAAACGCTTCAAACTTGAACGGCACGGTGACGTTGCAACCTCTGTAGCCTTCGTTGCGCAGCTGTTCGATTGTCGCGGCAAAGCCGTCCAGCGGCGCTGCTATCGCTTCGTAGCTGATGTCCTGTCCGGTCTGTGTCGCGAACAGCGCATGGATCAGCGGCGATTTACTGTGCGAAATGGGGTTGCCGATCACGGCGTAGCGGTCAGTCATGGTGTCAGTGCGTGAGAAATTCCAAGGTGCGCATTGTAACTGACGTTAAGGGGGGTAGGGCGGAAGCCCTGGAGGGGTGTTCCGCCACGATCAAAAACATTCGGCGGAACCGCAAGCGTTCCGCCCTACAGCAAGCGTAGTCGCCGTAGGGCGCAATAACCAACGGGCATTGCGCCGCATGTTTATGTTTAATCCGCATGTTCATGTTTAATCGCCATACTCTAATTCCGTCTCATCCCCGCCTGCCCAATTTTCTGGATAAATGCCTTCCGCAACCAAGCGATGAAACGTTGAATAAGGCCAATCTGCAACACACTTGACCAAGCCATGTTTCAGCGGATTGATATGCACATAATCCATATGCGCCCGATAATCGCGTTCATCCCGAATCAAATGTTCCCAATATCGCCGCTGCCATATGCCCCGCTCCCCGCGCCGGATGCGCACCGCCGATAATCTTTCGGTGAGAGGCAATGCCTTGGAGAATTCCATTTTGATCAGCCTCCAGCGCGTTGCATAATCCGCGTCACCCGGTGGCAATTCGATGACGCAATGCAGGTGTTCGGGCAATACCACCCAGCCATGAATTTTAAATGGGTGACGTTTCCGCACAGACTTGACCACTGCGCGCAACAGAGCGATATGGCGCGTCAGTAAATCATTTCTTTGCCGTTGCAGCAGATTGACGGTGAAGAAGTAAGTGCCGCCCGGATGCCAGGCGCGACGGTAATCAGGCATGGCGAGAGTATCGCGGAGGAAACCATTCGGCGCAATGCCCGTTGGTTATTGCGCCTTACGCGGGTTCAGGTTTTCAGTTAAGTTTGCGATGTGCGTTTAACAGCAACGCTGTGATTCCGCCGACCAATGCCATCGCCCAGACGATAGCCGCGCCGCCGGGCAGGTCGAACCGTGCGGAGAGCAACAGGCCGATGGCATAGCCGGTGATACCGATGGCAAAGGCATAGCCCGTGCGCCCTGTTTGCATTCGATAGGTGGCGAGTGCCGGGACGATCAGGCTGGCGAATACCAGGTACACGCCGACCAGTTGCACCGAGGCGGTGACCGCCAGCGCGAACAGGGCGTAGAAGCCGGAGTGGCTGAGCTGTTTCCAGCGCCAGACGAACAGCAACGCGGCGCTCAGCAGCGCGGTGGCGAGGAGTTGTGTCGGATTGACCCAGAGTATCTGACCTGCCAGCAGGTCCTTGAGGTGTTCTCCGGCATGTATATCGCGGCTCATCAGCAGGATGCTGCCGCTGGCGGCGAGCACGAAGGTCAGTCCGATGCAGGCTTCCTTGACCTCGGGCAGATTTCGCTCGATCCAGGTCAACAGAGCCGCGCCGCACAAGGCGCTCAGCACGGCGATGCCTTGAACCAGCAGCGGCTGATCGGTCAGTTCCAGTAGTCCGGTCAGCACGATGCCCAGACCTGCCATCTGCGCCACGGCCAGATCGGCGAAGATCACGCCGCGCTCCATGATTTTCATGCCCAGCGGAATATGGGTGGCCAATACCAGCAGTCCGGCAAGGAAAGCGGGCAGGAGAATATCGAGTTCAATAGAGTTCATAGTGTTATCCCATAGCATGATTTTTCATGGAGGCAGTTCTACCCCCTCCCTAACCCCCCTGTATAGGGGAGGGAATTTATTTAAGTCCTGCCAGCAAACGCGCAATGGTGTCGTCAAATAAGCCGAACAAATCGCTTGCCTGTGTTGTGCCGCCGACCGTGTAGGGCAATACCACGGCATTGATGTGCGCGCGTTCGGCAATCCATGCCGAAGGACGTTCATCCTGATACGCAGCACGCAGCACCATCCTGGCCTGCTGCAGTTCGTTCAGCACACGACTCAGATGTGCGACACCGGGTTCCATGCCGGGCTTGGCTTCGAGCGTTGCGACCTGTTTCAGCGCCAGCCAGTTGTTCAGGTAGGGGAAGCCACGGTGCTGCGCGACGATGGAGACACCCTTGAGCGGCTCAGCCTGTTTTTCCCAGCGGGCGATGGCTGCGCGCCATTGCTGATTAAATGTCGCAAGCTGTTGCTGGTAATAACCGGTGTTGGCCGGATCGAGCAGAATCAGGCGTTTACTCAGTGCATCGGCGACGGGTAAAAAGTTGCGCGCATCGGTCTGGATGTGCGGATTGCCTGCGGCATGCACATCACCGTCGCTGCGATCCAGTCGGGCCGGGATTTCCAGCATCTGCACAAAGCGGGCGGCTTCAAAATAACCGCTGTTGCCTGACTGTATTGCAACATTTCCGGATTCGCGCACGATCACCGGCAGCCAGGCCGTTTCCAGCCCCGCACCGGTGCAAACCAGCAGGTTGGCGCGCCGGGCGCGGGCGATCAGGCTGGGGCGGGCCTCCACGCGGTGCGGGTCTTGCAGTGCGCTGGTGGCGGTGTAGGTCGTGGCCTTGTCACCTGCCAGTAATTGCGTGAGCGCCGCCCATTCCGGCTCGCAGGCGAACACGTTGAGGGCGGCGTGGCTGGAAGTGCTTAGAAATAGGAGAGCAGCAAATAATATTTTTTTCATGATAATTCCTTATGGAGTGCGGCGACGCGTCGCCGCTGGTTGGAGTGCTGCGACGCGTCGCAGCGGGTTTGGAGTGCTGCGACACGTCGCCGCTTGGCGCAGACGAGTCTGCGCACTCCAGGTCAGCACTGATGCGCACCGTGCGCGCCCAGGCTCATGATGTA
>JAUSLX010000022.1 GCA_030645775.1 Gallionella sp.
GACATCATCATCAACCTGGTAAAAGAGCGCATCAAAGACGCAGACTGTGCAGGCGGTTTCCTGTTTGATGGTTTTCCCCGCACCATTCCGCAGGCACAGGCGATGAAAGACGCAGGCATCGCTATCGATTACGTGCTGGAAATTGACGTTGCAGACAGCGAAATCATCAAACGCATGAGCGGTCGACGCGTACATCCGGCTTCCGGCCGGACCTATCACACCGTATTCAATCCACCCAAGGTGGCAGGCAAGGACGATGTGACCGGCGAGGAGCTGATACAGCGCCCCGACGATGTGGAAGAAACCGTTATCAAGCGCCTCAGCGTTTATCACGAACAAACCCAGCCGCTGGTCGAATACTACAGGGACTGGGCTAAATCGGCAGACGCCAACGCGCCCAAGTCTGTGAAAATTTCTGGCGTAGGCAGTGTAAGCGAGATAAGTGACCGGGTCATGACAGCACTGACGGCATGAACAGTAAACCAGTTCTCACACTGATGGACGCCAAACGCATCGCTGCGGCTGCAGAAACCGAGGCGCAGCGCAATGGATGGCGTGTAGTCATCGCGGTCGTGGACGATGGCGGGCACCTGCTTTATCTGCAACGCAGCCACGACACCCAGTTCGGCAGCGTGGAAACGGCCATCGCAAAGGCTTATGCGGCCATCGCCTTCCAGCGTGCCACCAAGACTTCAGAGGATGCCGTATTGAGCGGGCGACTGATACATCTGGCCTTGCCCAGCGTTATTCCTGCGGAAGGCGGCGTACCGCTCCGCCTGGACGGCATCGTCGTCGGTGGCCTGGGTATCAGTGGCGTACGCTCATTCGAAGACGGACTGGTCGCCGCAGCCGGCGTGACCGCGCTATCCGAATAGCGCCCGTTCCCAGCCACGCTGTCCCCCGGACGAAAATCCACGCAATAAAAATCAGATGTTATGACGACACGGGTGAGGTGCATCAAAAATAATTTCACTTTAATCGCTTTATCGTGATGCGTAATTCAGACCCGGATGCTGCTATTATCACCTCAGCCAGAGAATACTGGCCGGGCAGCAGCTAATTTTGGTGGTTCAACTCAGGGAGAGAAAATCATGTCAGATGGTCTGGGCTTTGCACTGTTGTGCGCCGTAGTTGCAATCTTGTACGGCGTATTCTCAATCAAATGGATTTTGGCTAAACCGACTGGCAACGAACGAATGCGTGAAATCGCCGCAGCCATTCAGGAAGGCGCTTCTGCCTATTTGAATCGCCAATACACCACGATCGGTATAGTCGGCGTGATTCTGCTGGCCGTTATTTTTGTCACCTTGGGCTGGAAAACCGCTGTCGGCTTCGCCATCGGCGCGATCCTGTCGGGCCTGACCGGCTATATCGGCATGAACGTGTCGGTCCGCGCCAATGTGCGCACGGCTGAGGCCGCCAAAGAAAGTCTGAACGCCGCTCTCAACGTATCATTCAAAGGCGGCGCGATCACCGGCATGCTGGTCGTGGGCCTCGGACTGCTCGGTGTGGCCGGCTATTACGCCTTCCTCACCCTGATGATGAACACCAGCACCGAAGAGGCGACCCATGCGCTGGTCGGCCTGGCCTTCGGCGGATCGCTGATTTCCATCTTCGCCCGGCTGGGCGGCGGCATTTTCACCAAGGGTGCCGATGTCGGCGCAGACCTGGTGGGTAAAGTCGAGGCAGGCATACCCGAAGATGATCCGCGCAATCCGGCGGTAATTGCCGACAACGTCGGCGACAACGTCGGCGACTGCGCCGGCATGGCGGCCGACTTGTTCGAAACCTATGCGGTAACCATCATCGCCACCATGCTGCTGGGCGGCCTGCTGATTACCGGCTCCCCCGAAGCTGTGATTTATCCGCTGGTGCTGGGCGGCTTCTCCATCATCGCCTCCATACTCGGCACCTTCTTCGTCACGGCGCGTCCCGGCGGCAAAATCATGAACGCGCTCTACCGGGGTCTGACCGTCTCCGGAGTGCTGGCGGCGATTGCCTTCTACCCCATTACTACCCTGATGATGGGTGACGGCGTGATGATAGGCGGAAAGCTGATTTCGTCGCTCAATCTGTACTATGCCACCCTGATCGGCCTGGCCTTGACCGCAGCCATGGTGTGGATCACCGAATACTACACCGCAACCGAATATTCCCCGGTACGCCATATTGCCGAAGCCTCCACCACCGGTCACGGCACCAACGTCATCGCCGGACTGGGCGT
>JAUSLX010000023.1 GCA_030645775.1 Gallionella sp.
TCCAGCAGGCGCAGTATGGATTCCGGCGCGCTATTGGTGTGCAGGGTGGCGAACACCAGATGGCCGGTCAGCGATGCCTCGATGCCGATCGACACGGTTTCCTTGTCGCGCATTTCGCCGACCATGATCACATCCGGATCCGCACGCAAGAAGGCGCGCATGATGGTCGGAAAATCAAGGCCCGCCTTCTTGTTGATCTGCACCTGACGCAAACCCTGCTGGGTGATTTCCACCGGATCTTCCGCCGTCCATATCTTGGTTTCGGGCTTATTGATGTACTTGAGTATGGAATGCAAAGTGGTGGTTTTGCCTGAGCCGGTCGGGCCGCACACAAAAAACAGCCCGTAAGGCTTGCTGACCGTGCTGTGGATCAATTCGCTGTTGCGCGCCGAAAATCCCATCTTTTCCAGCGGCAGGGGCTCGCCGGAAGCGAGAATACGCATGACCACATCTTCGACCCCCCCCTGAGAAGGGATGGTGGCTACGCGCAACTCGATGTCCAACGGCCCAAATTTCTTGAACTTGATCTTGCCATCCTGTGGTTTGCGTTTTTCGGATATATCCAGATCGCACATGATTTTGATGCGCGTCACCAGCGCATTGCGATAAGTGGACGGCACTTCGATGTAGTTGAGCAAAGAACCATCCTTGCGCAGGCGTATGTGTGTCTTGCCCTTGCCCGGTTGCGGTTCGACGTGAATATCGGACGCCCCCATGCGATAGGCATCCACGATAATCTTGTTGACCAGCTTGACCAATTCGTTATCGGCCGCCGCATTGACATCCTCCTGCGTGATAGACGTTTGCTCGTCTTCATCATCCCCCAGGCTGGACAGCAAATCATCCATGCTGGATTCATCCATGGCCACGCCCCCCGAGGAGGAAGCACTCCCGCCGCTGCCATAAAATGCATCCAGGGTTTGCCTGAATTCACGTTGCGAGCAAACCTTGTAAACCAGCCGGTTTCTGGGAAAGATATTGTTCACCACCCTTGATGCCTGGATGCGCTCAGGGTCAGTGGTCAATATCACCACACCCTCTTGCGTTTCCTCTATCGGCAACCAGTGACTACTCTCGACATACTCACGTTTCAGGTTGCGCAATAAGTCGGAAGGCTTGATGCGTTCCGGCTTGAAAGGCTCGTAAGCGACCCCGAAAAAACCGGACAAGGCCTTACCCAGGGCGGCGACACTGACCTGAAATTCGTCGAACAATACCTCTTCGATATCCAGCCCCTTGCGCCGCGCGGTGCGGGTGGCCAGTTCGAACTCTGCGGCAGACAACACCGCACCCGTCACCAGATAGTCGTAGCGGGTCTTGACGGTGATTTTCTCCCGGCGCTGACGCAACGCGACCGCCATCGTTTGTGCCAATTCCAGCACACCCTCTTCCACAAGATTCGAGAAAGGAATTCCGTCCTTGTTGTTGATAACCTGTATGACCCCCAGCAGATCACCGTTTTGTATATCCGTAATGGGCGCCACCAGCATCTGCTTGGTGCGATATCCGGTGCGTCTATCCACTTCCTGCAGAAAACGCAAATGTGAACTGTATTTGTTTAATTCCTGCTCATCATAGACATCCTTGAGGTTGAGCAATTTTTTGTGCATCGCCACATAGCCGGCAACGCTCTGCTCCGCAATCGGCAATTTGAGATCTTTAAAGGAATTCAGGCCTGTCTTTACCTTGGAAACCAGCGAGGTATTGTCATCACCCACGACGTATACAGTCAGTCTGTCGGCATTGAACAGGATGCAGATATCCTTGCTGACATCCAGCATGATTTCGTCAATATTGCTGGTGGCATGTATCTTGTTGGTGACATGATTGAGGTTCTTGGTGAACTCAAGCCTGACACTCATATCCTCGTTATTATTTTCAGCTGACCCCATTACTGCTCCTGTCTTGCCACACGCCGATACCGGCAGTATTCCCTTGTCCAGAACAGCGGACGATGCTTCGTCAAACAACAAACAGGCCGCTGCAAAACTATTACGCTTGCCGATACGGCGTCAAAAAGTGGCTCAAAATGCTCATTTACTGTGTGTAAACTCCGCTTTTTCGCCCCTTTTTTCCTTGTCTCAGCTTCGCTCATAACGTTTTTCAGCAGCCTGCTAAAATTCAAACACATGCTTATTAAGCAACATCCTGGGATTAAATTTGCCCGCACATTGCTTGACTTCATGCATGATCAACTCCATTTCATCCGGCTTTAAATGCGTGATAAATATTTCCGCATCGCCCTGAAATTTCGCCAGCTCATCAGCCAACAGGCTCGAACATAAATGTTTGGCCCGTGTCGCCAAATTCTTTTCACCATTGGAAAAGGCGGTTTCAATAATCAGGTAACGCAAATTTTCTATCCGATTCACCACTGCCCACAAATCGTCATTGATATAAGTGTCACCACTGAACACCAGACTCGCCTGCCCGCTGTCGATGTGATAACCCACTGCAGGGACGGTGTGATTGGCAGGAACAGCGGTAATCTTACGGCCCTGCAGCGTAACCACTTCTCCCAGCGCGATCGCCTGATAACGCATGGCGGGGTTCTGCGCACTGGGGATCTCGCAGAAATCCGGCCATATCTTCCAGTTGAAAATATGCTGTTTGAGTACCTCTATCGTCTCTTCGCTTGCATACACAATCACCGGACGATCACGCATCCCCGCGACGCTATCCAGCAGCAAAGGCAGGCTACAGATATGATCCATATGCGTGTGGGTGATAAAGATATGATCGATCAGACTGAGTTCGGTCAAGCTGAGCTCACCCACACCCGTGCCCGCATCGATCAGCACGTCATGGTCGATCAAAAACGAAGTGGTACGCAGGCTGCCACCGATCCCGCCGCTACACCCTAACACTTTTAATTTCATGTTCACCACTCCCAAAGATCGGAAAACCTCAAAAACCAGGCTTCCCAGGCACGCTGCTAATCCTTCAAATAGAATTCCATCTTCACCCCGGCCAGCTCAATCAAGTCATGATCCTTTAACTGAAGCGGCTTGCCATCCATGATCTGACCATTCACCGAGGGGAAATTTGCGCCTTCCACATGAGTGATAAAGAAGCCATGAGGACGGCGTGTCAATACGGCAACCTGCACGCCCGGCTTGCCCAGGGTCGTCAGGCCTTTGACCAAATCAAGTTCTTTGCCCGCATTCGGACCATTCAGCACCTGTATCGCCGCACGCGCCACGGCAGGCGGCACAAGCTGGGCGACAGCAGGCAAAACAGGTTTGCTCAGGTTCATTTCAGCGCTGGACGCGGCGGCGGATTTGTCTGCCTGCAAGTCAGCCGTATTGAACACACCGGTATCTCCCGGTTTATCCGCAGGAGGCTGAACAGGTAACACTGGCGCCCGCATAATCATGGTCTTCTCAAAATCAGCGGCATTCGTTTGACTGACCTGATCGTTCATATATCTCAACTGGTATTTGCCAATTTCAATCACGTCGTTGTTCTGCAGAAAATGTTTCTGGGTAGACACCCCGTTAACGGTCAGACCATTCGTGCTGTTCAAATCTTCCAGAAAAGAATCATGCAGGAGGGTGACGACCGCTGCGTGTTCACTGCTCACGGCCAGATTGTCGATGACAATGTCGTTGTGTGCCTTGCGTCCTATGGTCGTGCGTTCCTTGCTCAGCAGATATTCCTGAATGAGCGCCCCATCCAGGCTCAGTATCAATTTTGCCGTCATAGTCCCGTCTCTCTCATTTCCTTAACCAATTAAGCAACCTTGCCAGGTAACTGCGGGGCTGCGCAAACGTCTGCTTCACCTTGACCAAAATCACCGAAACATTGTCCCGCCCCCCATTATCGTTCGCAGTCTGGATCAACTGCTCAGCGGCAAGCGCCAGATTACCCTGCATCGCATACAAAATGGACTGAATATCATCGTGTTCCACCATATCGTTCAGGCCGTCCGAACAGAACAGATAGATATCACCCACCTGCACCTCATGCAGATGAACTTCCGGAATCACCTCCGCATCGATACCGACAGCACGCGTTACCAGATTTCTGTTTTGTGAATGACGCGCCTGTTCGATGCTGATCACCCCGCTGTCTATCTGCTCCTGCAGCAAGGAGTGGTCGCGGGTAATCAACTCCAGGTTCTCACCGCGCAAACGATAAAGGCGCGAGTCGCCGACATGACCTGCCGCCACCCGGTTGTCATAAAACAATGCCGCTACAACGGTCGTCCCCATCCCGGCATATTGCGCCTGACTCTGCGCCGCCTGGTAGATCGAAGCATTGGCACGACGTATGCTGTTATTCAACAAGGTAATGGCCAGCTCCTCACCGCTAGCCTCATCTCGCTGAACGGGACTGGATTTTTTCAGGTGAGCGGCGACCTCGGTCACCATCACCGAGACCGCGAGACCGCTGGCAATTTCGCCCGCATTGTAGCCACCCATACCATCGGCCAGCACCACCAGGCCGCAGGCCGCATCCGTGGCGATGCTATCCTCGTTGTGCGCACGCACCATGCCCGAATGCGTTTGGGCGACGATTTCCAGCGCCTGTTCCAATTTCATAATTCTTATTTGACCAGCAACACCGGACATTCAGCCAGATGCAATACTTTAGCAACCACGGAACCCAGCAACAACATTTGCAGGCCACCCTCACCCTGTCTGCACATCACAATCTGATCCACCTCCTGCTCACGGGCATATTGCACAATGGCTTCGGCAGGCGTGCCAATGCTGATGTGATACTGATAGGGAAGATGCGCGGCATCCAGCTTGGCGCGCGCCTGCCCAAGTGCAGCCATGCCTTGTTCACGATAGTAATCGTTGATGGTGTCCTGATTGATAAACAGCTTGACGTTGCCTGTCGCAATTTTCCATTGCACATTCAACAGCAACAAGGTCGGCTGCTGTTTCAGCGTATCCATGTGCTCGATGGCGTAATCCACCGCGCGCTCCGCACTGGATGATCCATCGAGAGGAATCAGTATTTTGTTGATATTGGGTTGGCGCTCCGTTTTCATTTTGTCCCCTTAGTCTTGTTTGTCCGGCATGACGGATACTTTTTCGTCAACCAGATTGACCACTTCGCCCGCCACGGCCTGGCGCACAGTCAACCATTGACCGATCACCAGCACCAGTGCCGCGCAGCAGGCCGGAATCAGCCAGTGCAAATAGTGTTGCGCCTCAACCAGCGGTTTCAGCAGTACCTCGGCCACCAGCATTTCCCCCGCCACATAACCCAGCAGCGCACCACCTGCATAGATAATGTACGGAAAACGATCGATCAGTTTGAGCACCAGCTGACTGCTCCAGGCGATCAGCGGGATGCTGATCAACAAACCGAACACCAGCAACGACACATTACCCTTGGCCGCCGCCGCCACGCCCAACACGTTATCCAGGCTCATCACAAAATCAGCAACGATGATGGTTTTGATCGCACCGATCAGCCGTGCGTCTGCCTTGATATTGCCTTCGGTGTGCTCATCTTCCGGCAGAATCAGTTTGATGCCTATCCAGATCAGCAAAAATGCGCCAACCAGCTTGAGATAAGGCAGGGCGAGCAGGCTGACCGCAAAAAAGGTCAGCACGATACGCAATCCTATCGCGCCACCTACACCGAACAAGATACCTTTTCTGCGTTGCTCGGGCGGCAGATTACGGCACGCCAGCGCAATGACCACGGCATTGTCGCCAGAAAGCAACAAATCGATCATGATGATCTTGACTACATCAGCCCAGAACTGCGGCGCAGCAAACATTTCTAGCATTTAAAACCCTTTAAATTTGAAAGCGTGAACGAGGAACGTGAAACGTGAAGATAAGGCTGTGAAACGTGAAACGAGGAAACCGCGCTACTTTTCACTTTTCACTTTTCACTTTTCACTTTTCACTTTTCACGTTTCACTTTTCACTTTTCACGCCTTCAGCACCTTCTTCATCACTCGTCCCATTTCAGCCGGGTTGCGCGTGATATGAATACCGCATTCTTCCATCACTGCCAGCTTGGCATCTGCTCCGCCCTGACCGCCTGAAATGATTGCACCCGCATGACCCATACGCTTTCCCGGAGGCGCCGTGACACCCGCGATAAAACCGACCACAGGTTTCTGCATATTATCCCTGATCCATCGCGCGCAGGCTTCTTCATCACTGCCGCCGATCTCGCCCACCATGATGACCGCATCGGTTTCCGGATCATCATTAAACAGGCGCAACACATCCAGATGTTTCAGACCGTTGATCGGGTCGCCGCCGATGCCGACGCAGGAAGACTGCCCCAGGCCCAGCGCGGTCAACTGGCCGACCGCTTCATAGGTCAGCGTGCCGGAACGCGAAACCACGCCGATACGCCCCTTCTTGTGAATGTGGCCGGGCATGATGCCGATTTTGAGTTCGTCGGGGGTAATCAGCCCCGGACAATTCGGGCCG
>JAUSLX010000032.1 GCA_030645775.1 Gallionella sp.
TGCAAAAAAATGGGAAAAAGTGAACTTCAAAAACCAGTTCTTGGTACACTTATCCACAGTTGCTGTCCCTAAAAACAGCAGCCTGTCCTGGGTCAATATTCAATCGGCACACTGGGTCACTATTCGGTCGGCGTCAACACCTAACGGCAAAATCAATATAACGCACCATCGAGCAGAAGGCAATCCACAATAAAATCTCACAATCGAACTATTGGATCATCATCATGGCGAACGGATGGACAGACGAACGAAGAGCGCGACAGGCTGCATTGATACACTCGTGGAAACCGTGGACGCACAGCACTGGAGCGCGCACCCCAGAAGGCAAGGCGGCATCCTCTCGCAATGCGCACAGATTTACGCACAGGAAAGCAGCGCTACTGGCTCATTGGTTATTACAACAGACTAAAGCTCTTCGTGATGGCCAGCCGTTTGCGAGTGATGATGAATGCAGGCGTAGATTTAAGCATTGCTACTTGAAGGAGTTGGATTAGGCCGAGTTTATAAGCCGCTTGAACTGGTGGCGGTCGGGCGGGTTTTCCTTGTCCGGCGCGCATCAAAGGGCTGCGAAAAAACTTTTGTTGGTACTTTTGTTGGTATGTCTGAAATGACAAAAATTTTAAATGAGTATTTATGCTGGTTGCAGCCTACTTTTCGACTGCCACCCTCCGCCAGAGCAGTTAAAAAGCCAATGTTTACATTGGCTTTTTAACGTCTTGATAAAATAGCAGCTGTGGACAAGTGTACCAAGAACTGATTTTTGAAGTTCACTTTCCCGTTTTTTGCAACAGAATCGAGAAGGGCAAATGTGGGGATAGAGCAGAAATGAGAAAACCAACCGAGAACGGTTGGTTTTCTAATATTGGTGGCCCGAGGCGGAATCGAACCACCGACACAAGGATTTTCAATCCTCTGCTCTACCGACTGAGCTATCAGGCCATTTTTAACGCTCTGCAAAGGCTGTAATACTTCCAGCGCTTGAGAGCGGCGCATTATACCTGTATCCATAAAAACAGCAACACCAATGACAAACCCCGCCGAATAACCAGCGACTCAGCCGCTGTTGTTTAGCGGCCTAGTCGAATGGCTAATAGTTTCATCAGCGGGGTTTACTATTGGTGAGACGGGCATCTTTTAGAAAGCGGCGACATGTCGCCGCACTCCAAAGTTACATCATGCCTTCCATGCCGCCCATGCCGCCGCCCATACCACCCGCAGATGGCTTGTCTTCCGGCAACTCGGCAACCATGCAGGCTGTCGTCAACATCAAACCGGCAATAGACGCTGCATTTTGTAATGCAACGCGTGTCACCTTGGTTGGATCAACCACGCCCATCGCCAACATGTCGCCATATTCGCCGCTAGCCGCGTTGTAACCAAAGCTGCCTGAGCCTTCGGATACTTTGTTAACTACAACAGATGGCTCGTCACCCGCGTTTTGCACGATGGCGCGCAACGGCGCTTCCATGGCGCGCAGTACGATGGTGATACCGGCGTCCTGGTCATGATTGCCGCCCTTCAGGCCGGACACAGCCACCTTGGCACGCAACAGTGCTACGCCGCCGCCAGGTACGATGCCTTCTTCAACCGCAGCGCGAGTGGCATGCAATGCGTCTTCCACACGGGCTTTCTTTTCCTTCATTTCGACTTCGGTTGCTGCACCGACTTTGATCACGGCAACGCCGCCAGCCAGTTTGGCCTTACGCTCTTGCAGCTTTTCCTTATCGTAATCGCTGGTGGATTCTTCGGCTTGCTTGTTGATCTGGCCGATACGGCCCTTGATCGCCTCTTCCTTGCCTGCGCCGTCGATGATGATGGTTGTGTCCTTACCCACTTCGATGCGCTTGGCTTGACCCAAATCTTCCAGGGTTGCCTTTTCCAGAGTCAGACCGACTTCTTCAGCGATGACCGTACCGCCGGTCAGAATCGCGATGTCTTCCAACATGGCCTTGCGACGATCGCCGAAACCAGGCGCCTTGACAGCGACCGTCTTCAGGATGCCACGGATGTTGTTGACAACCAGTGTTGCCAGCGCTTCGCCATCGACGTCTTCGGCGATGATCAGCAGCGGACGGCCTGCCTTGGCAACTTGCTCCAGGATAGGCAGCAGGTCGCGAATATTGGAAACTTTCTTGTCGTGCAACAGGATGTACGGATTTTCCATCAATGCCAGTTGACGATCCTGGTTATTGATGAAGTACGGTGACAGGTAGCCACGATCAAACTGCATACCTTCAACGATGTCCAGCTCATCTTCCAGGCCGGTGCCATCTTCAATGGTAATCACGCCTTCCTTGCCGACTTTTTCCATCGCTGCAGCGATCTTTTCGCCAATCACGGTGTCGGAGTTGGCGGAGATGCTGCCTACCTGGGCGATTTCCTTGCTGGTGGTGCATGGCTTGGAGATTTTCTTCAGCTCGGCAACCGCAGCGATAACCGCCTGATCGATACCGCGCTTCAGATCCATCGGATTCATGCCGGCGGCAACAAACTTCATGCCTTCCATGACAATGGACTGTGCCAGTACGGTCGCAGTCGTTGTGCCGTCACCGGCTACGTCTGATGTCTTGGAAGCGACTTCCTTGACCATTTGCGCGCCCATGTTTTCAAACTTGTCTTTCAGCTCGATCTCTTTAGCAACAGATACGCCATCTTTAGTGATAGTAGGGGATCCGTATGAACGATCCAGCACCACGTTACGGCCTTTAGGGCCCAGTGTTACTTTAACTGCATCGGCCAGAATGTTTACGCCTATCACCATCTTGTTGCGTGCGGCGTCGTGGAATTTTACGTCTTTAGCTGCCATGTTTTTATCTCCTAGAAATTCAGTAATCTTGAGCCAAGTTCAAAGCTAAGGTGAGGCAAGGCGGCAACGAACTCGTGACGAAGACAGTGCATCAAGCACGGCTAGGAACGAGTGAGGAAGCTAACGCAGCATCACCGACGATTTGAGCTTGGATTAGGCTTCGACTACGCCAATGATGTCATCTTCGCGCATTGTCATGTATTCCTGACCGTCCATCTTGAAGGCCTGACCTGCATATTTACCGAACAGCACGCGGACGCCCACTTTAACGGTCATCGCTTCCAGCTAGCAGTCGTCGCCCATTTTGCCATTACCCACGGCGATGATTTCGCCTTGATCCGGCTTTTCAGTAGCCGCATCGGGAATGACGATACCAGAAGCGGTTTTACGCTCTTCTTCCATACGCTTGACGATGACGCGATCGTTCAAAGGACGAATTTTCATACTTATATCTCCTGACTCAATGGGTTGAATTAAATGCAGAGGCGAAACTGCTCCGCCCGCAAGCGCTAACAATGGGGATAGCGGCTTGCAATTTCAAGGGCGGAGATGAAATTTATTTTATGGGGGGCAAGGCGAGCTTGTTATCTTTGCTGAACTGGTAGTCATGGAAGACGTGTTCGGCGGACAAAACCTGATAGGTGCCGTCTTCGTTGCGATGCGTCGTGTCTTTGAGACGATAGGTGTAATGCCCGCAGGTCCACAGATCATAGTTGCGCATGTGCGTGCACAGACAGGTCTTGTCCGGCACGGAATACTTCTTGGCATCAGGATGGGCCGCCACCACCCGGTTATAGGCATCGATATAGGCGCAGCCCCCGTTACCGTCGAGCAGGTAGCCGTAGGCTTCGCAATTCGGACGTATGCCCGAGCCGATTGCCGGACAGCCTTTGATCATGCGCATAGGATAGCCCGTGGGAGAAATCATATTGACTTCGATATCGTCTTCGCTGGCCTTGAAATATTCCTGCTGCACCTTTTTCGGAATGCCACATTCATCGGCAACAGTAAAACGGGTCGCCACCTGCACTGCAGCTGATCCTGTATCCAGGTAACTCACCGCATCGCTGCCGGTAAAAATCCCGCCTGCCGGAATGACCGGGATATCCAGCTGTTCTTTTTTCAGGAAATCCTGTATCTCGGTGACGATGGTGCGCAAATCATACTGCGCCCAGTCCATACCAAAGCCCAGATGACCGCCGGCCAGCGGCCCTTCCACCACGACATAGTCAGGCAGGCGATTTACCTTGGCATTCTTGCGCAGAAATAATTGCAATGCGCGCACCGAGGAAACGATGATGCCCAGCTTCGCATCGTGAAAACGCGGGTGATCCTGCATCATCGCAAAGGAACCCAGATGCAATCCGGCTGCCAGCGTGATGCCGTCGATACCCTCGTCCAGCGCCGCCAGCATGCGCGCACGCAAGGTTTCGCGCGGCGCGTTCATGGTGAGCTTTTCCATGCAGTTGACGAAGATCATGCCATCGCCGCGCTTGGCCTCCATGGTGTGCCGGACATGCAGGCGCGTCGCTTCGGCGACTTGCGCCAGATCGAACTGCACAATCGATTTGTCGGGTTGCATGATGTTCAACTTGTATTGCTTCTGCTTTTCGCTGACAAATTTAGTCTTGTAACGGCGATCGGTCACCGTCGGCAGCATCGCGTCGGAAATATGCCCGACACCGCCCAGACGCGCTGCTTCAAGAGCCAGTTCTGCGGTGGAAATATCCACTCCCATACCGCCTATCATAATCGGCACCAATTCGCGCTTACCCAAGCGCAGGCGAAAATCATCTACACATTTCATTGCTGCCATCCTCCCGCTACCGCCCCTGATTTTAGAAATCGTGACGTTATAAATAATTGTATTTGATACATATAAGACGCGAAGTCTGCCACAAATAGAACAATACTGAAAGCAAAGCCATTATTACTGCATGTATCTCGTTGAATGTTCTGCATTTTCAATAACTCACGCCTTGCTTGCGGCAATGCCAAATTTTTTACAGTCGGATAATGCGGGGGCAGTTGCGCGATTTATCCCTCCACACAAACTTAGTGCTGCGCGCAAATCAGAAAATTCGTTATGATTCACCAGTAGTGTCCGGCAATTTTGCCAAAACGGTTGTATAACATCATGATATTTAATGGGAAATAGCATGTTAAGGGGTGTCACCGACTTGAACGTGAATTTTTTGAGAAACTGTCGGCTTTCCCGCGCGGTTTCTCATCATGT
>JAUSLX010000033.1 GCA_030645775.1 Gallionella sp.
TGCAAAAAAATGGGAAAAAGTGAACTTCAAAAACCAGTTCTTGGTACACTTATCCACAGTTGCTGTCCCTAAAAACAGCAGCCTGTCCTGGGTCAATATTCAATCGGCACACTGGGTCACTATTCGGTCGGCGTCAACACCCAATATCATAAATGTGAATTTAGACTCATCCCTAACTAGGTACATTTCTAAAAAAAGAAATTTCCTCGATTTTGCTTCAGACATAAGTGATGTTGCAAAGCTAAAAAATACCGTGGCGAAGCTGGAAGTTAAATTTACCGGACTCGTCAGACCAGAGGTCAATAAAGAACTTTTCGAATACATATATGAAAATTCTTTATATGAAATTAACTTTCATATGATTGAGCAAATAGTTCAATACTTCAATCCTGATATTCTGACGATGCACTCGATGGATGTTTCAAACTTCACCGTCATACTTGAATCAAAGTGCGAGGAGCTCATTTCCCACATCAACGCCCAACCAAATGTATATGTTGAGAATGTCTTACTAAAAAGTGAAGAAGGAATTGATGAAAGAGAAGATGCCATTTTAATACTCTTAAACAATGACGACATTGGTTTTGACGGGAAAAATGCAATCCTCAAGAGGCAGAAGTCGCCGATAACAAAAATCACAGACATTCACGACCACGAGCTTTGGACTGGCATTATCCAATCATCTAAAGTTAAAGCCTCTTGGGAAAATTTACTCGCATATTTCGATGAAAATAAAGTCTTGGATGATGCATTGATAGAGTTTTTTAATCGACCTGAGAACTACAAAGAGTTAGCAAAATACAGATTAAAGGAAACCGAAAATGCAACAGAAGAGCTAATCAAACTTATTTCCAGACAGATACTTTTGTCTACCGACCTAATTGATGATAGCTATGTTTATCTTATCAAGAGTATTCCATACTGGTACAGCGATTTGCCAGGGATTGAGAATTTATCCAATGCCCAAATCAGCCACATCATCAGTCACGGCAAATTACAATTAACGGAAGCGAATTTTAATACGCTAAAGAAGCACTTCAATAGTCAATACGCCCATCTTATTGAAAAAAATATTGACACCTATTTGGAAAAAATAGGCGAATTTGGATTGGATTCGGTTGGATTGAAGATTATTTTGAAATCCAAAGATGTTTCTGCTGACCAGAAAATTACCATCCTGAATAATGTTGATGCTGGCATCATTGATGACAATACCGATTTGGTTCGCCTAATCTTTGAAATTTTGCTCAGCAAAGAATCATGTCCGAAGTTAAATCTCCCGTTGGTAGAGAGCCTTGTTGCACAAAGCAGCCATATTCATGAAAAGGTAAAGCTCATTGTTAAACAAGCCGAGCATTTAGAGATTGCTGAAATCGAAAAATTACTAACTTTGAGTGGCCCTCCAATTTCAGGCATACCCAACAATCAGAAGCCCATTGTTGAAAATAATGAAACATATAAGCAGCTAGCTGAGATGCTTATTGCAAAGGGAATTCTTTCCTCTTTTAAAGAAGAAGATAAGGGCATGATTAGGCTACATCCCAAACGAACGTAAGAGCCAAATAATGGGGCCGATACAAATTATTAGGTCAGTACACATTGATTTTTTCGCAGGCGTTGTATTATAGGAATCAGCCATCAGCATTCTGCGCAGACACTCGCTGATACACTTCTTTCTTGAATGTGGCCGTATCGGGTTTAAACTTAAGGAGGCAGAGTGCGTAAAATTTTAATAGCGATATTACTGACCATTATCAGCAGTAGTGCTATGTTGGGTAACCTGACAACGTGTCTGGATGGGCGTTAACCTCACCAATGCATAAGCTTTACACAGTAAATATGGGAGAGTTCAACGACATGGGGATCAAAACTCAAAATGTTATTGTCGGCTGTATGGAGTGGTGTGAATCGGCGAGGGCTGACAAGAAAGCCAAAACCGATGAGTGATAACTCAATGAACTTGCTTTGTCGTTATGTAACGGATTAAAAGTAAAGTTTCGTCGCGTTGTTAGAGCACCAGTTTCAGGGCGAAAATTTACTAAATTACATGGTGATTTAATCCACTCCGTACATCCCCCCTTTTATATTGATACTATATATCTACTGAAACTGGTGAATTTTAGTTAGATCAAATTGAGCGTACATATGCCAAAAAAAGTTTTTATCAGTTACTCCCATAAAGATGAGCTCTACAAAGATGCGCTTATTGAACATCTTTCTATGTTGAAACGGAATCATGTTATTGACGAGTGGCATGACAGAAAAATTATCACTGGGCAAGACTGGTCAAAAGAAATCTCTGATAATTTGGAGCAATCAGAGCTTATCTTAGTTCTGGTAAGTCCCAGTTTTCTGGCGTCCGATTATTGTTTTGATATTGAAATGAAGCGTGCTGTCGAAATGCACAACCAAGGGAAAGCACGACTTATCCCAATAGTTGTTCGTGCCTGCGACTGGGGGACAACGGAGTTTGCCGGTATTCAGGCTGTACCCAAGGATGCTAAGGCAATTACATCTTGGTCCAACAGTGATGAAGCATGGCTTGATGCAATTAACGGGATTAAGAGACTCCTCGCCAGCTTTAAACCGCTTATAACCGCATTATCGGTTGAAGTTATAAGTAAAGATGGTCAAGTATCCGATAGCACATTAGAGTGGATTGAAGACACAGAAGTCGTATTAACTCACCGCAGAACTAATAAAGTAAAACTTAGTGATGTCTATGTTTCACCAGATATGGAAACTGAAACTGGGGTTGAATCTAAAAATATTGAAATTCATTCTTCTGATATTGTTTTTACAAAACCAAAGTTTTATTTAATTAGTGGGGAAGAGCAACAAGGTAAAACAAGCCTGTTGAAACATGCATTTCAGCAATTCGCAAAAACGGGAATTATTACGATTTATTTGAGTGCAAAAGATATCAAACAGTCAGATATTAAAAAATCATTAGAATCTGCATTGAAATCCCAATATGTAAATATAGAATTAGAGCAGTTTTTATCAATGCCAAATAAGGCGTTGCTCATTGATGACTTTGATAAAATTGGGCTAAATCAAAAATTCAGAGCAAGATTTTTGAGTTCAATAAATGGATATTTCTCACATGTCATTATGACTTGTCATTCATCATTTGGATATATCTCCCCAGAAATTCCAGAGTTAAATGATTATCAAAAACATGAATTACTAGGGTTTGGGCATCTTAAGAGAGCTGAGCTTGTCGAAAAATGGATTTCACTGGGTATTGAAGAATCAATTGATGAAAGTACCCTTTATGATCAAAGCGACGAAATTAAGTCTAAACTTGATAACATAATTAGAAAAAATATTGTCCCATCAAAACCGATATATATTCTCATGCTTCTGCAAATGTTTGAAGCGTATGCTCAACAAAATTTAGACTTGTCATCACATGGACACTGCTACCAACAACTAATTTATCAGGCATTTGACCATGCAAAAATACCAAGAAAGGACATTGATAAGTATTTAAATGTCCTTTCGGAATTGTCGTGGGAGCTTCACAAAAATGGCGGGGCATTAAATCAGGATGGCGTCGATATATTTTTTAAGAATTATGGGCAAGTTTACTTACCTGTTAATGGCATAGAGGTCATTGAAAAATTGAAATCAAATTCCATTTTGATGGAAAGAGATTTTAAAATTCAATTTAAATATCCATATCTGTTTTATTTTTTTACAGCTAAAAAAATCGCTGAATCATATTCTAAAAATCCAGAAGTTCAAGAAGAAGTAAAAAGATTGGTTGCCAATCTTCATCGTGAGGATTATGCAAACATTTTAGTTTTTGTCACGCACCATACAAAAGAGGCATGGGTTCTGGACGAGATTAAAAACTCATTAGAATTATTATTTGTTGATCAGCAGCCGGCAAGTCTTTCCAAGGAACAGCTAGGCTTTATGGACGATTTCCTTACCAAAATTCCTGACCTCGTTATGGAGCAGAGAATCATTAGCGAAGAAAGAATAAAACATAATAAAAAACTCGATGATGTTGATAGAGATGGCGACTCAATTGACAAGGAAGCAGAGGAAAATATTGAATCAGCAGATATCCTTGCCAACATTAATAAAACATTTAAGGGTATGGAAATATCGGGTCAAATTATTCGAAATAGGCATGCAACACTTACGCGAGATGCAATGCTTGGATTAGCAAGTAACGGAGCATTTACTGGACTTAGATTTTTAAATTTCTTTATCCATATGTCTGAAACTGCGAAGTTAGAGGCTATAAAATATATTGAGCATAAACTTAAAGAACACCCCGGCCTTTCGAATGAGAAAGTCCAAAATTACGCAAAAGATATGTTTTTACTTATGACCTATAGTGTAATAAATGGTGTTATACGGAAAATCGCGTCTTCTATTGGCTCCAAAGAGGCCGGTGAAATTTATGCTTGTATTCAAAAGGAGAATCAAACACCAGCACTCGCATTAGTAAATCAAGCAATTGAGCTTCATTTTAATAGTAAATTTGATATTAATTCAGTATCTAAAACAGCCGAGATTTTAAAATTCAATCCGGTTTGTACAAGAATTTTGAAAGAAATGGTCATTCAGCATACCTATATGTTCCCTGTTGAGTATAAGGAAAAACAACAATTGGCTTCTTTATTGGGCATTCCCATTCAAGGTCAAATAGCTATGGATCGAAAGAAAATTGGTAAAGCTTGATTGGTAAGGGGGCGACAGGCACTGCATCCTCATAGAACAACAATAATCAGGAATTAAATCGTGGAAATTCAGCCAGACAAACAGAATTTAGATCAAACCTTTTCAACAACAGTCTATTTCATAGATTTTTATCAACGAGATTACAAATGGACAGAGGAGCCAGTCAAACGGCTTCTTGATGATGTGTTTTATCAATTTGATGATGCCTACAAGAAATTCTCTTCCTTGGAGCCGAACAAGGAGAATATTAATTCTCGCTACCCGTGGTACTACCTCAATACTTATGTAACTAACACAGTAGGCGGTCGGGTATTTGTGGTTGATGGTCAACAAAGGTTAACAACCTTAACGCTGATTCTGTTTAGTCTGTTAACCAAAGCAAAATTGCTGGGCTCAAAAACAGTAGGTTGGATAGAGCGAAAAATTTCAGGGTACTCAGGCACTGAGCATGAGTTCTGGATGAACCATGTGAAGCATAGGCATGTACTTGAAGCTTTGATGGCGGGTAATGATCCATCGGGGATAAATATTAGTACGGGCATTACTGCAGCCAATATGGTTAAAAATTATCAATTAATAAGTTTGGAATTTGATAAACGGTTGGGCTCGTTGCATCAATTTGATACATTTGTTCATTATTTTTTATTCCGCTTGGTATTGATAAACCTGTCCGTAGAAACCAACCATGTGCCAATGGTATTTGAGGTTATCAATGACCGAGGTGTTCGACTCAAACCTTATGAAATTCTGAAAGGAAAATTGCTTGGGCAGATTGATAAGATTGAACTTGATAGCGGTAAGTTCAACGAACTCTGGGAGAATCAGCTACAAGCAGTTAATTCATTCAGGGAAGATGAAATCGATAGCTTCTTCCGTTACTGGCTGAAAGCAAAATTTGCTAGCAACAAAAAATCTGGACAGCGTTTCGATGGTGATTACCACCGTGAGATGTTCAAGTCCGATATAAACGCGACATTGAAGCTTGATCACAACACGGGTGAAGTTAAGTTGTTCCTGAATGGTGCGTTTAAATATTTCACCAGTTTGTATGCTCGTTTGTGGAGTGCCACAACGCAGGTGAATTCGGCATATCCAGCCGTCTATTTCAACAACCTCAATGAGCTGGACACCCAGTTTATGCTCATCATTTCGGCATGTGCCGTTAACGACCCAGAGGAAATTGAAAAAATCCATGCAGTTTCGGCAGGGCTTGACCGGATGTTTTCGCTTTTGCAGATACAAGGTGGATACGATTCAAATGAATTTGCATCTCGTCTTTACGACATTAGTATTGAGATTAGGGAGAAACCCGCCGCAGATATTTCTGCAATTATTGAGACACATCTGATTGCGGAGCTGGCAGAGCGAAGAGCAATTCCTATTGGCAATGCGTTCGGTTTTCCGCTATTCCGTCAAATGTCGATTGACCGTTTGAATACCCGTTTCGTTCGATACCTATTTGGACGAGTAGAACGTCTCCTCGCCGATGGAATGAAGTTGAAAATGAAGCATGAGTTAAAAGATTTGGTAACTTTACGCGGTGCTAAAAACGGTTTTCATGTCGAACATATCCTTTCGCGTAATGCTGAAAATTTAGCTCTGTTTGATGGAGATGAGGAGCGTTTCGAGCAAGAGCGTAATCGTCTTGGTGGTGTATTACTGTTAAAGGGCAGGGACAACCAATCCAGCAATAACGAGATATATTCGGAAAAACTAAAATCTTATGCCAATACTCTGTATTGGAATGAGACACTTCGTGAGGATAGTTATAAAAGTAAATTAGATTTTGCTGGTTTTGCCGATGCTCATGGGCTTACTTTTCGAGCAATGGATAAATTTGGGAAAGAAGAGTTGGAAGAAAGGCAAAAATTGCTTTTTGAATTATGTCGCTTAATTTGGGCGGCTTAATGTTGCTGACCTTGGAGATCGCATGTGCTTCAATTCAACGTGCGGAGTTTTGATGTGCTCACCAATGTAGCGAGCCTCAAAATTGGCAATGGGTAGCTATTCAATGTGAAGTCGTGCAACGATTGAAATTCCGCTGTCATTGTACTGTACTCCAAATCCGCAAGGTGCCGCCAGAGGATATTCAAGTAGTCTCAACCAGATATGCTCGCCATGAATACGTTTGATGACGAGGGCGGTTTTCTTGTTTTAGGATTCCCTAATTCTACTTCTGGTATGTAAACAAATAGGTAAACATTTTTTTGGATGGGGGCATACTTAGATAGACATATCTGGACAGCTTGCAGAGGGGCTTGACAGAATTAAATCGTATAATACACTGATTTTAATGGATTTATTAGTATGAATACGTCCATTCCAGTGTGTTTTGATCTGAAGCAAATCAATATTTCACTTGGTCGACATCCAAGGGGTCAGCAGTTCGAGTCTGCTCGTTCCTACCAAACAAAACAACGGGTTAGAGCAGAAATGTTCTAGCCCGTTTTTAGTTTTAGGGGGACTTTCGGGGGCAGTCTTTCCGGTTTGCTCTCGCTGCCTTCATGACGTCAGCCGTTCATCAATCAAGAACATCACACCAGTTTCTTCAAGCGATACAACTGCTCCAGCGCATCCCTCGGGCTCAGTTCATCCGGCTGGATTTCGCGCAAGGCCGCAAGCAGCGGGTGTTCTTCGATCTCTTCCGGTTCGGCTGCCCTGTGGTCGAATAAATCACCTTGCGGGCTTTGTGCGGCGCTGTTTCGTTCCAGGGCGCGCAATTGTTTTTTCGCGGTGCGGATAACTTGCGCCGGGACGCCGGCCAGGGCGGCGACTTGCAGGCCATAGCTCTGGCTGGCCGCACCTTCGTTGACCGAATGCAGGAATACGATGCTGTGCTGGTGTTCGATCGCCGACAGATGCACGTTGGCAAGCTGGGCGAATTCTTCAGCCAGTCTCGTCAGTTCGAAATAGTGCGTGGCGAACAGCGTATAGCTGCGGTTTTTTTCCAGCAGATGGCAGGCGATTGCATAGGCCAGCGCCAGTCCGTCGAAGGTGGAAGTACCACGACCGATTTCATCCACCAATACCAGGCTTTTTTCGCTGGCATTGTGCAGGATGTTGGCCGCCTCGGTCATCTCGACCATGAAGGTGGAGCGTCCGCTGGCCAGATCGTCCGATGAGCCGATGCGCGTGAAAATCTGGTCGATCTCGCCAAGTGTTGCTTGTCGGGCCGGAACGAAACAGCCGACATGGGCCAGCAGTGCGATGATCGCGACCTGACG
>JAUSLX010000034.1 GCA_030645775.1 Gallionella sp.
CATCCAGTCCGATGAACAGCGATTCGGCGATGATGGCGTGGCCGATGTTCAATTCAACGATTTCAGGAATGGCAACGATATCCTGTACGTTGTGATAATGCAGGCCGTGCCCGGCATTCACCTGCAAGCCTTGCACGTGCGCGTGCGCTGCCGCAACGCGGATGCGTTCAAGCTCATATTTGTATGCGGGAACGCTGTCCGTATCCGCGAATTTACCGGTGTGCAACTCAATCACCGGCGCACCAATACGCACTGCGGCATCGATCTGCTTTTCATCGGGATCGATAAACAGAGAAACTCGGATACCGGCATCGGCACAACGATCACAGGCCGATTTTACCGTATCGAAATAACGCAGCACATCCAGGCCGCCTTCGGTGGTCAGTTCTTCGCGGCGCTCGGGCACTAGGCACAGGTCATGCGGTTTCAGGCGCAAGGCATTGGCTATCATCTCTTCAGTAACGGCGCACTCCAGATTCATGCGCGTTTGCAGCATAGCTCTGAGCATGTCCACATCCGCATCCTGAATGTGGCGTCGATCTTCGCGCAGATGCAGCGTGATCGCGTCCGCACCGGCTTCTTCACAAATCAGTGCGGCGCGCACCAGATTGGGATAACGCGCACCACGCGCCTGGCGCAGTGTGGCCACATGGTCAATATTGAGTCCCAGTTTCTTCATAATTTTTGCAGATCCTTAATCAATTCGCGCGTATGCAGGATTTTCCCGCCAAGATGATGGTTCAGCAACATGCGCATCAGCTGCTTGCTCTGTTGCGCGGCAACCGGGTCAGTATAATCATCGGCGGCCATCGCCAGCAGCGTCTTGCCCATCACCCGCAAGCCGTTACGCGCATCGCCGTCATCCGGCACGGCCCCGTGCTCCACGGCATAGCGATAACCAGCCTCCGCTTGCACCGGCTTGCCGCTGCCCGCTTCTGTTTCCAGTTGCAGCGCATAACCCAGTTCCTGCAACAGGTGTTTTTCAAAACAACGCAGGGTGGCGGCATGATCTGTTTCATGCGCCAGCCGAATAAGGGTCACACGATAGTAATCGAACAACTGCTCATGCGCATCATCGCGCGCCAGCAGGTTGATCAGCAATTCATTCAGATAGAACCCGCACATCAGCGCGGTCCCCTGCAAATAAGGCTGTCCGCCCTGCCACTCCGCGCTGTGCAGCGTCCGCACCTCGCCTTTGCCGAACCATGAGAGCAGCAGCGGTTGAAAATTCATCAGCACGCCACGCAACGCGGACCTCGGCCGTCTGGCGCCACGCGCCACGATGGCCAGGCGGCCATGCTGACGGCTGTATACATCGAGCAGCAGGCTGGTTTCGCGAAACGGATGGCTATGCAGCACAAAAGCCGGTTCGTCCTGATGCCTGTTTTGCCGACTGACTGAAGTCATTTCAACCTATAGAATAAAAACAAAATCACCAACTAGCAACTAGCAACTAGCAACTAGCGACTGATTCTACTCATAGCCCAGCGTTTGCAACATGCGTGCATCATCCGCCCAACCGCTGCGCACTTTGATAAAGACTTCGAGGAACACCTTGCCGTCGAACAGCTTTTCCATATCCAGTCGTGCCTGAGTGGCAATTTCCTTGATTTTTTCGCCCTTTTTTCCGAGCAGCATCGCCTTGTGCGCTTCCTTATCCACCAGAATGGCGGCGCTGATGCGACGCAGTTTTTTGTCCATCTTGAATTCTTCAATCACCACACTGACCGAATAGGGCAGCTCTTCTCCGGTGAAACGGAAAACCTTTTCGCGCAATATTTCCGATGCCAGAAAGCGTTCGCTGCGGTCGGTGACATCTTCCGGGTCATAAATCAGCCCGCCTTCAGGCAGGAAGCTGCGTAAGGTTACGCGCAACTCTTCGATCTTCTTGCCAAATTTGGCGCTCACCGGAATGATGTCGGCAAACTTGAAGTCTTTCGCAACGCGCTCGGCAAAGTCAAATAACTGGCCCTTATCCGCCACTTCGTCGATCTTGTTGATCACCAGCAGCACCGGACGATTGTCCGGCAGCAGCTTGAGCACTTCCTTGTCGCGTTCGTCATAACGCAAGGCTTCGAGCACATACATCACCACCTGCACGTCGCGCAAACTACTGGTCACCACGCGGTTCATGCCGCGATTCAGGGCATTGAGGTGCTTCATCTGAAATCCGGGGGTATCGACAAATACGAATTGCGAATGTTCGTCGGAGAATATCCCGTTGATCCGATGGCGCGTAGTTTGCGCCTTGCGCGAGGTGATGCTGATCTTTTGCCCGATCAGATGGTTGAGCAAGGTGGACTTACCCACATTGGGACGTCCTACGATAGCGATATAACCGCTGCGAAAGGAGGTATCCGATGGCTCTTGAGTGGTAATTTCAGTTGTTTCAGTCATTATTATTTCCAATTATTTGATAGGCAGCCAGTGCTGCCTGTTGTTCGGCATTACGGCGACTGGTGCCCGACCCGCGCGTGATTAGTTTGAATGTGGGGATGGCGCACTCCACCTGGAACAATTGCTCATGTGCCTCGCCTTGCGTTTCCAGTACGCTGTAACCTGGCAAAGGGAGGCGCTTGCCCTGCAAATATTCCTGCAGCAGCGTCTTGGCGTCCTTGCCCAGCGTTTTCATGTCCACCTTAGCCAGATAGGGCACAAACAAGTTCAGCACGATCCGCTCTGCGGCAACAAAGCCGCCATCAACGAATACCGCACCGAACAGCGCCTCGACGGCATCTGCCAGAATGGATGGACGACGAAAGCCGCCACTCTTGAGCTCACCTTCACCCAGCTTCAACTGGCTGCCAAGGTTGAGTTGTTGCGCAAAAATAACCAGCGTGGATTCCTTGACCAGGTTGGAACGCAAGCGCGATAAATCACCCTCGCTCAGATCAGGAAATTCGCTGTACAGATATTTGGCGATCACGCAGCCGAGCAGGCTATCGCCCAGAAACTCCAGTCGCTCATTGTGATCCGGTGCAAAACTGCGATGCGTGAGTGCACGCTGCAACAATTGGGGTTGTGTGAATACATACCCCAACTGTCTGCACAATTCAGCGCTACTCTTAGTTGTCCGCACTGCTGGGGTTAAAATCGAGGTACAAACTCATATTGCCCGCCAGGGGAATTTTCACGGCATAGCTGGCGCTCAAAATCATCTTATCTCCCTCCCTGTCGATATCGATATCTTCCGGTTCAATGGCAGTAATATTGTCGATAGAGGCGCGCCTGCTGTAAGAATTGCGAATATCACGCAACGAGGCTTTCTGCATCTCTGGATCATGGACTATCGTCGTAAACAATTGTTTAATTTCACCATTCTGCATATAGACTGGGAGCAGTTTCAGGCCGAGCACGCTGAGCAAGACCAGAATGAAAGCTCCCTGGATAAACCCTGAGAAACCCAAGCCGCGCTGGCGGTCAAATTTTGTTGTGTTCATAGCATTCCCCTGCACGGTTATATCGGTAAGCCGATACGCTTCAAATCAGAAAAATTCATCCAGACTAAAAATGCCTTGCCGACGATCTGGTTATCCGGCACAAAACCCCAATAACGGCTATCGCGGCTGTTGTCGCGATTATCACCCATCATGAAATAGTGTCCGTCAGGCACTTTGCTACGCACAGACTCTTCCGTATAGGTGCAAAGCTCACGCCCCTTGAATTCGGCTACCGAATTCAAGTGTACGTCAGGCATGTCGGGATTCACCAGCAACGCGTGTTTACCCTCGCCCAGCGCTTCGATGCGTCGTTCGGTATGCACGAAATTCAGGCCGCTTTCGACATAATTGTAATCACCATCAGATTGCTGAACCTGCTCTACCCCGTTGATAGTCAGATTCTTTTTACGATATTCAACAACATCGCCCGGCACGCCGATGACACGCTTGATATATTCCACCGATGGATTTTCCGGGTAATGAAATACCATCACATCGCCGCGTTGCGGGTCATTAATCTGGACTATTTTCTGGTTGATGATGGGCAGCCGGATGCCGTAGGTAAATTTATTCACCAGAATAAAGTCGCCTACCTGCAAGGTCGGGATCATCGAACCGGAAGGAATCTTGAACGGTTCGGCCAAAAAAGAACGGATGCAAAACACGATCAGGATAACCGGGAAAAAGCTTTTGGCATATTCCACCCACCACGGTTCGGCAACCCCGCTACCGCGTTTGGCCGCCAGCGCAAAGCGATCCAGCAACCAGATGCCGCCGGTTACCAGCAGCAACACAAACATAATTAAAGCAAAATCCATTTCTATCCTATCTTCTGGTATTCCAGTTCAATTTCATCGGTGAAACTGCGTTGGCTTCCTCGCTCACTCCTTGCCGTGCATTAGCACTGTCTGCGTCGTTCGCTCGTCGCCGCCTTGTTTGACCTTCGAAATTGAACTGGAATACCAGAAGATAGGATAGAAATGGATTTTGCTTTAATTATGTT
>JAUSLX010000165.1 GCA_030645775.1 Gallionella sp.
GAGCATCTTCGCGATGCTGGCACTATATGCCGTGATGGAGAAACTGCAACTGAGCATCTATATCATCATTCTGGTCTTCGGCCTGCTGCTCTCCGGCATCATGACCGCGCTGTACAAGCGGCACGGCCACGATCAGGATACCGGGAAGATCTGACGCAGGACGATTGATAAAACAAACCCGCCATTCGATTGAGACATCAAACAACCCTACCCAAATCGCTGGTTATCG
Organism: Gallionella sp.; assembly: GCA_030645775.1. GTDB lineage: Bacteria > Pseudomonadota > Gammaproteobacteria > Burkholderiales > Gallionellaceae > Gallionella. The sequence continues at coordinate 230 of JAUSLX010000165.1, forward strand.
TACCCGCTACCCTATTCGATTCGGATGCAACGCATCCTCTTCCCAGCGACGCGGATTGTCAGCCATGTATTCGGCAATTTGCCCATAATCGGCCTCGTTGCGGATCACATGTTCGTAATAATTGCGTTGCCAAACTGGAACACCGGCCAATTGGCGAATTATATTAATGCGTTTCGCGGTGAGCATTTTGAATCGCCCGATTATTTTTGATAACGCCATCTGACGGCGCTGTTGACGCGCTTGTTGGGATGATTCACGTAGGGGCGATTCACGTAGGGGCGATTCACGAATCGCCCGTTCACGGATAGGCAATAATTCATCAAAGGGCGATTCGTGAATCGCCCCTACGACAGATTCGGCAATAATCACAATACCGTGAAAATGATTGGGCATCACCACGAATTCACCCCTCTGAATTTGCTCAGGTGTTTCGGAGGTATTCAGCCATTCGTCGCGCACCATACAACCATAATCATTTAACACCATCACACCATTTTCAATGCCACCAAACAAACACACCCTGTCCTGCGTGCATATCGTGACAAAATACGCGCCTGCCCGAGAATAATCGTAATTTTGCAGGCGAATACTGTGGCGACAAGGAAATGGGCGATTCATCAATCGCGTAGCAATTTCTCAAACTCCTCAATCGGCAAGGGCTTGCCGAACAGATAACCCTGGAAAGCCCGGCAACCATGGCGTTTGAGGAAGGCCAACTGGCCTTCGGTTTCAACCCCCTCGGCGATCACATCCAGACGGAAGTTCTGCGCCATGCCGATGATGGTCTGCACCATCACGGCATCGTTGGGATCGGTGGTGATGTCACGCACGAAACTCTGATCTATCTTGAGCTGATCAAGCGGCAGTTGCTTCAAATAGGCCAGCGACGAATAGCCGGTACCAAAATCATCCATGGACAAGCGCACGCCCAGCGCCTTCAGCGCATGCATCTTCGCCACCACATCGGTGACATCGTTCAACACCACCCCCTCAGTCAATTCCAGCTTCAGATGCGAGGCATCCACATCAAACGTGCGCAAAACGGCCATCACCCTGTCCACGAAATCAACCAGCTTGAATTGTTGCGCACTGACGTTGACCGCAATACTCAGGTGGCGTGTCAGCTCGCTTTTACTCCATGCCGCCAGTTGTCGACAAGCTGTCTCCAGCACCCAATGTCCAACCTCCAGAATCAACGAACTTTCCTCAGCCACCGGAATGAATTGCGCAGGAGAAACCATACCGCGCGTCGGATGAACCCAGCGCACCAGCACTTCTGCACCCAGCGCACGATGCTCGTCGTCCACCTGAATTTGATAATGCAGGCGCAATTGCCCGTTGAACACGGCATAACGCAAGTCCGCCTCAAGGGCTGCGCGCGTTTCGACTGCATACTGCATCTGTGGATCGAAGAAGCGCACCGTATTTCTGCCCGACTCCTTGGCCTGGTACATCGCCATGTCGGCATGTTTGAGCAACGCATCGACCGATTCCTCATTGCCCCGATACAAACAGACGCCGATACTGGGCGAGCTGTGGTACAAACGATCCTTGAGCTGATAGGCCGCGGTCAGACTGGTTCGTATCTTTTCGGCAATCAATGCCGCCTTTTGCGAAGCCTCTTCCGCAATGGAATCGATGTCTTCGACTAATATCACGAATTCGTCGCCTCCCATGCGTGCAACGGTATCCACCTCGCGCACGCAGTAATGAATGCGCTGTGCCACCTCTACCAGCAACAGATCGCCGTAGTCGTGCCCCATGGTATCGTTGAGCGTTTTGAACCTGTCCATGTCGAGAAACATCACGGCGCCGTAATGCTGGTTGCGCAGCGAACTGCTCAACGCCAGACTCATACGGTCCAGCAACAAACGTCGATTCGGCAACTTAGTCAAGGTGTCATAGAACGCCAGGTTACGTATTTCCTCCTCTGCCTTCTTGCGCGCACTGATATCGCTGAAAATGGCAACGTATTCACTGACCTTGCCCTCGCCATCTTTCACCGTACTAATAGTCAGCCATTTCGGATATATCTCACCGCTCTTGCGTTTGTCGAGGATTTCCCCGCTCCACGAGCCCTCATGGATCAATTTCTGCCACATCGCCGCATAAAATGCCTGGCTATGAACGCCCGAACTGAGAATGCGCGGATTTTTCCCCACCACTTCTTCCGACTGATAACCTGTGATCGTCTGAAAGGCACGATTGACCCGGATGATATTCGCGTTCGCATCAGCAATCATGATGCCTTCATGGGTCTCGAATGCCACCGCTGCGACGCGCTGTCTGTCCTCTGCCAATTTATGGGCGGTAATGTCCTGCACCGCGCCCACCGAACGCAATGGTTTGCCCGCTCCGTCAAATTCACTGCTGCAACGTTCACGCACCCACTTGATGCGGCCGTCTGCCATCAACAAACGGTGCTCCACATCGTAATCCTGCTTGTCCACCAGCGATTGTGCATAAGCCTGACTCACCTTTTCTCTGTCATCCGGGTGTATCACGCTCAGAAATTTTTCGTAGCTGGCCACAAGGTGCGCAGGATCAAGCTCAAACATCCGGTATATCTCGTCCGACCAGTGCAACTTGCCACTGAGCAGATTAAGCTCCCAACTGCCCAACTGCCCCAGCCGTTGCGCCTCATTGAGCAGATCCCGATTATCACGCAAGGCGTTTTCTATCTGCCCGCGCTCGATGATTTCCTCATGCAATTGCGCAATAGTCACATTCAGATCGCGCGTACGCTCTCCGATACGCTGTTCCAGCGTGCCGTATAGCCCTTGCAGATTTTCTGCCATGCGATTGAATGCCAGCGCAAACCGCCCCAATTCACCGGGTGCGGATTCGTCCACCCGCTTATCCGTACCGCCTCTGGCCACTTCATCCGCCGTCCGTGCCATGTCTTCGAGTGGCCCGCTGATTTGCCGGCCAAAATAATAGGCAAGCATTCCGGAAAACAGCATCAACCCCAACACCACCTCGATCATGAGGATGCGTTGCCGCGCGATGGACGCAAACACCTCGTCCGCATCCATCTTGACCACCATGCCCCAGTTCAACTCAGGCAGGTAACGCCACGCGGCCGCCACCGACTGGCCGCGATAATCCGGTTTTATGCCCGCGCCCGACTCACCGGACAACGCGCCGAACATCGATAGCGAACTGCTCTGTTGCGGGTTCATCCGCAGTTTCATCGGCGCCTCGCTGCGATATCTGAGCGGCGTGGTGAACACCACATCCTCCCCGTCCCGCTGGGCAAAAATAGCCTCGCCACTCAGCCCCAGTCCCGTCGCATCGGTCGCCACCCGATAAAACAACTCGTTGCTCAATTGCGCCGCAAACACACCCTTGAATTTTCCGTCGACCATGACAGGGGCGGCAATGAACAACGCCGACGTCTGCGACGGGGCATAATGCCCGTAACCCGAGATCACCGGTTCCAGCGTCATGAGCACTTCGCGGAATGCCTGCGCCAATGACGTCTCACTGTAAGGGCCGGCCAGCAGATTGGTGGCAAAGTCAGCTTCGCGCTTCTGGCTATAGACCACCTCTCCTTGGGGCGTTATCAGGAACACGTCATAGAACATTCCGTACTCTTCGACATAGCGCCCAAAATAGTCATGCAATTGGGCCGCTTCCCGGACATAGGACGGCTTGCGCCAGCCTGCCGCATAGTCTTGCGGCAAACTCCTGATTGCATTCATCAACTGCGGATCGCGTGCGCGAATCTGCACTTCACGCTTGCGCTCAGCAATATAAGTTTTGACCTGAAGCGCCTTCTTGTCCGCCAGGCCGGACATCCGTTCCAGCACCTCGATGCGCAACGTGGCCTCATCCTGTTGCAGGTTTAAATAACTGAACAGCGCCAGCGGCAGCACCGCCACCAGCAAAAACAGCAGCAACAGGCGTGTGGAAATCTTCATTTGCTGCCACCCGCCATCACGGCACGCTCGGCATGCGGAATAAAAAACGGGAAGGGCGCAGGCGCAACGCTGCGCCCGGATTGCCAGATGATATCGAACTGTCCATCTGCCCGCGCACGACCAATGCGTACCGGTTTCCACAAATGCTGCGTCTCGGCGTCCACCGCCACGATACCCTCCGGTGCATTCAACGTCTGCTTGCCCAGCGCAATCTTCACGCTGGAAGCATCCGGCGTGCCCGCACTGCGTTGTGCGTTCACCCACAAATGCACGCCGATGTAAGCGGCCTCCATCGGATCATCCAGCACTCGCTGGGCTCCGAAGCGGTGACGGAAACGTTTGATGAAGGCGCGATTCTCGATGCTGTCCAGACTCTGAAAATAATTCCAGGCGGCATAATGTCCCGCAACCCGTTGCGGCCCTATCGCTGCCAGCTCGGCCTCAGCAATACTGGTTGAGAACACCGGAATAGCATCCGCGCTGATTCCCGCCTCTTGCAGCGCGCGAAAGAAATACAGATTGCTGTCACCATTGAGTGTGTTCACCACGAAGTCGGGGCGTAGTGCAGCAATCTCGCCCGCGATGGCATCGAAGTTCTGCTCTCCCAACGGCGCATAGCGTTCCGCTAATACGGATGATTCGTCAATCGCCCCTGCACCTGCCCGCAGCAATTTCCCGATTATTTTGTTCGCAGTGCGCGGAAATACATAATCCGAGCCGATCAGGTAGGCGCGACGACCGTGTTGCTGCATCGCCCAGCTCACCATCGGAATGATCTGCTGATTGGGTACTGCACCGGTATAGATAATGTTCGGCGATTGTTCCAGCCCTTCATACTGCAGCGGATAAAACAGCAGATTATGATGCCGTTCGACCACCGGTCTGACCGCCTTGCGGCAGGCCGAAGTCCAACAACCGAACAAGGCCTGCACCTTGTGCTGCGTGATCAGCTTCTCAGCCTGCTCTGCGCAATAGTCAGCATCCGAGCGGCAGTCGCTGACGATCATCTCGATGTTTGCACCGTTTATGCCGCCTGACAGGTTGGCCTCTTCCACCGCCAGCCGCACGGCATCCACCAGCGGTGTTTCGCTGGCGGCCATCGTGCCGCTGAGCGAATGCAGCACACCTATCCTGATGGCAGGTTTGGCGGCTACGCGATACTGCCAGACAAGGAAAACCAGCAGTGCCAGCACCGCTATGATAAATAACAAAAATTTTCTGTATTGCATCATGTTTTCTGTAGCGTCGCGACGGCCAGACACAGATCCTGCCATACTTTCGCCTTTTCCATCGGGCTGCGCAACAAGTAGGCCGGATGATAAGTAACGATCAGCGGGATACCATTATAGTCGTGTACGCCCCCGCGCAGCGCAGCGATGGTCGCATCCGTATCCAGCAGCGCGGAAGCAGCTGTCTTGCCCAGCGCCACGATAATTTTCGGTTTAACGAGTTCGATCTGACGTTTCAGATACGGCAGACAAGCCGCGATCTCACCGACATGCGGATGCCTGTCTTCTTCCGGACGGCATTTAATGACATTGGCGATATACACATTATCGCCGCGTTTAAGTTTGATGGATGTCAGCACGTTATCGAGCAGACGGCCCGCCTGCCCCACGAATGGCTCGCCCGATGCATCCTCTTCCTCGCCCGGCGCCTCGCCGACAAACAGCCAGTCTGCCTGTTCATCGCCCACGCCAAACACGGTCTGCGTGCAGCCTGCACGCAACGCGCACAGCGCACAGTCACGCACTTTCTGTCTGAGTTCCGGCCAGGCCACATCGGCCAGCGGCCCCCCTGCGATTTTAAGCTGAAATTCGCGCAGGCTATCTTCGCCGCTGTCGCGCAGCCCATACGGTTCGGCGACAAAAAGGTCGCCAACCTCCGCCTCAACCCGCAGCGCGGCATCCGCACGGCTCTGCAGCACGTCTGACGACGGTGGCTGAATCTCTGCCGACGGTTCTTCCGCAACGGCAGCCGCGACAGAGGGCATCGGCTCCGGCGCATGCCGCCGCACCCACAGGGGGTGCAGGTTCAATTCGCGCAACATCGCCTCGCGCCTATCCATTAACCCTTCCTCCCGACAGTTCTGATGAGAGATCACATGCCATCACCATCGCGTCCTCGCTACCCTTTTCATTCCGGTAATAAGCGCGCCGCATCGCCACTTCGGCAAACCCGGCACAACGATACAAGGCAATCGCGCCCAGATTCGAGACGCCCACTTCAAGAAACACGCGTGACAACTGTTTGGCACGTGCCACCTCCAGCATCGCCGACAACATTGTCCTGCCCAGCCCCTTGCGCTGGTGCGGCGCCGCAACGCCTATCGTGAGCAATTCCGCTTCATCCACGCCCGACATCAGTACGGCAAAACTGCACAACTCGCCTGCCACCTCGTCCACGTAACACAGGTAAGCGCTGCCCAGCGCATCGCAGAAATTGCCGCGCGTCCACGGATAAGCCTGCACTGATTGTTCGATGGCCAGCACCGCATCGACATCGGCTAGCGTCATCAGACGCATGGCAGTTTACTGTTTAGTTCTTTTTCAATGGCCAGCTGCTCGCGCTCGGCGGTTTTCAAGGCCACTTTATCGCGCAGGTAAAAGGGCTGCGCCAGCGCTGCATCCACGCCCAGGCCGCTGGCAAACTGCGCCGCCCCCAGTGATGCGATTGCGGCGGCCTGCGGCACGGCAGCCGCATTCACGCCGCCCAATTGTGCGATGTAGCGGGTCTGCAACACCCCGCCAAATTCTGCAAAACCACTACCCGCACCAAACCAGCCCGTACCGGAGACGGCAGGCGCGTCTTCCGGCTTGCATAAACAAGGTTCACAAACCGTAGTCCATTCTTTGCCGTGTTTTTCATAGGCAGCGCAATAAATTTCGCCCATACGTGCGTCCAGTGCCGCGATCACCCGCTGCTGACCTGAGGCTTCCGCCAGCGCCAGCAAGGTGCAGATGCCTGCCACCGGCAGGCTCGCACCGAACGCCAGGCCTTGCGTCACCCCACAGGCGATGCGCACCCCGGTGAACGAACCCGGCCCTGCACCAAAGGCAATGCCATCAAGCTGATTCATCGTGACTCCTGCCTCACGCAACAGAACATCCAGCATCGGCATCAGCATTTCGGAGTGCTTTTGTCCGACCCGCTCGCAATGCTCAAGCACGATACTATCCTGCCAGAGTGCGACCGAACAGTATTCGGTGGACGTTTCCAGTGCCAATACTTTCATGGTCAGTTCGCCAGCAGCAGTACGATGGCCTGCGCCGCAATGCCTTCACCGCGTCCGGCATAACCCAGATGCTCGGTGGTAGTGGCCTTCACGTTCACTGCACTGCGCTCAATGCGCAAATCATCGGCGATGTGCGCGACCATTCGGGCGATATGCGGCGCCATTTTCGGGGCCTGCGCGATGAGGGTCGCATCCACGTTGCCCACCCTGTAACCCTGTTCGCGCACCAGATGCAAGCTTGCTCTGAGCAGAATACGGCTGTCGATGTTCTTGTACTGTGCATCGGTATCGGCAAAATGACGTCCGATATCCCCCAATCCCGCCGCGCCCAGCAACGCGTCGCAGATCGCATGCAACAACACGTCCGCGTCGGAATGTCCGAGCAGACCCTTGTCATACGGAATCTCCACCCCGCCGATAATCAACCGGCGGCCTTCCACCAGCTGGTGAACATCAAAACCCTGACCTATACGCATTTCAAATCTTTCTGCCGTAGGGTGGGCATCATTGCCCACCGATCACTATTTACCCGTGGGCAATGATGCCCACCCTACCCAAAAGCAACTCGGCCATCAGCAAATCCTGCGAATAAGTTACCTTGAAATTACTCGAATCGCCCGCCACCAGTTTCGGTTGCAGCCCCAGCGCCTCGATCGCCGAGGCTTCGTCAGTCACTGTCTTGCATTGTTGCAAGGCCTGTGCCAGCAGCCCGGCTCGAAACATCTGCGGGGTCTGTGCCTGCCATAACTGCTCGCGGTTCTCGGTGTTAAGTATGCGTTGTGCAGCGTCACTGCGTTTCAGCGTATCCGCCACCGGCACGGCCAGAATTCCACCCACTGCATCATCGCGCAGCTCGGCTATCAGCTTGCCCAGATGCGCCTGCGTCAGACAGGGGCGCGCCGCATCGTGCACCAGCACCCAGTCATCCGGTTCGATTTCACTCGCCAGCAGACCGTTCAACACCGTGTCCGCACGCGTTTCCCCGCCACAATACAAGGTCTGCAGCTTGTCGCCGAATTGCTTCCAGTCAAACTCATGAAACAAGGTGTCATCGGGCGACAGCACCACAAACACCGTGGAAACCACCGTGCAGGAGCACAAGGTATTGATCGCGTGAAAAATCATCGGCGCACCCGCAAGCGGCAAATATTGTTTGGGAGTGTCATGTCCCATGCGCGCGCCAAAACCGGCGGCGGGAACCAGGGCGTGAAATTCAGTCATGGGCGGATTGTAATTGAAAATGACGATCTGACGTTCGTTCAGTAGTCAGCTAAAATAGCCGCCTGATTAAAACCTGGCCGGTTTTCCACCGGCATGCAGGTAATATTGGGTTCACTTATCCGAGGGCAGCGCGACATGACAACATCAAGCCGAAAAATCATCCCGATTGTTACCGGGAAAGTCGACACAGAGGAGCAGAATTACTGCGGCAATGATGAACCGTTTGCACTGATGGTGCTGGGCGACAGCATGGTTCCGGAATTCAATGAAGGTGAAGTCATCATTATTGAACCCGGCAGCCTGGCCACAGCCGGGAATTACATACTGGCTTTTCACAATGAAGAATACATCTTCCGCCAGCTGATACAGTGCGAATCCGGCTGGTGTTTGCATGCGCTCAATGCGAATTACCCCGACGTGCCGATTACGGATTTATCCGTGGTAAAAGGCATAGTCACTCAAAAATCACGCCCGGGCAAACGCAGCGCTTCAAAAAGTTATTGACTGCACATTTCCGTGCGAACGTGAATACAGTTCGATAAGGCATCTTTCAATAAAACGACGGGGCTGCGTTTAATTTATAATGCGCGGCTGTTAGTCTCATTCCCTGCCATCTGCCATGCTGTTCACCTCATCCCATGCACGCCCCCGTTACACCCGGCTGACCGGCTCGTCCGACGCGCTGGCGCTGGCGCAGTACGCCGGAAAACATGCCCCGCTGGCAGTGATTACAGCCAACGCGAATGAGGCGCAGCGACTGGTGGAGGAAATCCCGTTCTTCGCCCCCGGTCTGCGCGTACACCTGCTGCCGGACTGGGAAACGCTGCCCTACGACCATTTTTCGCCGCATCAGGATCTGATTTCCGAGCGGCTGGCGACCTTGCACCATGTGCGCAGCCAGTCCTGTGACGTGCTGGTGGTACCGGTCACGACCGCGCTCTACCCCTTGCCGCCGGCAGAATATCTGGCCGCTTTCACGTTTTTCCTCAAACGCGGCGAGAAGCTGAATCTGCCCGCCTTGCGCGAACAGATGACGTTCGCCGGATACAGCCATGTGCAACAGGTGTTGTCGCCCGGCGAATTTTGCGTGCGCGGCGGCATCATTGACCTGTTCGCGATGGGCAGCGTGTTGCCGTACCGGATTGATTTGTTCGATGACGAGATCGAGAGTATCGCCACCTTTGATGTGGACACACAGCGCACCCTGTATCCGGTGCCGGAGATTCGCCTGCTGCCCGCGCGCGAATTCCCGCTGGATGACAAAGGCCAAGCGCACTTTCGCCAGAGTTTCCGTGACCGTTTCGAGGGCGATCCGTCCAAGTCGCGCATCTACAAGGAAGTCAGCAAAGGCAACGCCCCGGCGGGCATCGAGTATTACCTGCCGCTGTTCTTCGACCAGACCGCCACGCTGTTCGACTATTTGCCCAAGAGCACGACCGTTTGCCTGCACGGCAATGTGGACGGTGCTATTGCGCAATTCGGCGTGGATGCCGCCTCGCGCTACAACCTGCTCAGAGGCGATCCGCAACATCCGCTGTTGCCGCTGCGCGATCTGTTCATGGATAGCGAGTCCTTCTTCATCGCGCTCAAGGACTTCGCACGACTGGACATTATGCCTAACCCACCCCAACCCTCCCTTATCAGGGAGGGAGCAGAGGACTCCTCCCCTGACAAGGGGAGGTCGGGAGGGGTTGCCTGCGCCACGCAAGCCCTGCCCAACATCGCAGTAAACCGCCATGCTGACACGCCGACTCAGGCGTTTGCACAATTTCTGCAAGATTTCGACGGGCGCACGCTGCTGCTGGCAGACAGTCTCGGACGGCGTGAAATCATGTCAGGCTATCTGCTCGAATACGGTCTGAAGGCGGAAGCCTGCGAGGACTTCACGAGCTTTTTAAAGTCACAAAAGAAATTCATGCTCGGCATCGCGCCGCTGCAAAACGGATTTTTACTGCCCGACGAACAGTTGGCCATCATTACCGAGACCGAACTGTACGCCGCGCAACCGCGCAACCGCGCCGCCCGCATCGCCAAAAAGAGCAACGTCGAGGGCATGCTGCGCGACTTGTCCGAGCTGAAAGTCGGCGACCCGGTAGTGCATGAACAGCACGGCATCGCGCGCTATCAGGGGCTGGTTAATCTTGATCTGGGTGAAGGGGAAGGCGAATTTCTGCTGCTGGAAT
>JAUSLX010000037.1 GCA_030645775.1 Gallionella sp.
GCGTAAGCTGATGCTTACCAAATGCTAATGTTTTTTTTAAGTAACTCACGATAGACCTCTTTCAGGCTTGCATGACACGCAATCGCATCACACGAAATAGACAGGACAAAATGATACGGGCCGCAATCGCGACCCGCTTGATATATGACTACTTACGAATTGCCAAACGCTTAATCAGAATTTGGTAACCGGCTTCGTTCTTGCTCCTGAGGTAATCGAGCAGCTTGCGACGACGACTAACCAGACGCAACAGACCGCGACGAGAATGGTGATCTTTGGCGTGATCCTTGAAGTGATCTGTCAGATAAGTGATCCGTGCGGTAATCAAAGCCACTTGCACTTCCGGGGAACCCGTGTCTGCTGCGGCACGTTGATAGTCTGTAACGATTTGCGCTTTTTGCGCGGCGGTAATTGCCATTGGTTTTGCTCTCCTAAAAAAAGTTTCGTATTGTAACCTTGAATACCACTACTGCTCAACTACATAATTATCTGTCGAACTCACTTTGGCGGCCTGCCGTGCCACGCCGGATATCAGCCTGACAGGGGAAATACGGCGACCTTCCTGTAATCCCACCCCCACAAACCCATCCGGCCCATATAAGCCTATCCTGCCATCCGGCAATCCGGTGTCCAATCCCAGGCGCTGACCTTGCGCCAGACGCTTGACTTGCATGGCATCCAGCTGCAACCGGGGTATTTCCGGCATCAGACCCACCAGCGGCAATACACACGCATCGCGTGCCGCATCACTCATCTCATTCAATTGCTCAAAATCATAGCCATCAGCCAGTTTGAAATGTGCAATTGCCGTACGGCGCAAACCTGTCAGGTGCGCGCCACACCCCAGCACCGCACCAATATCTTCCGCCAGCGTGCGTACATACGTACCCTTGCTGCAACGCACGGAAATCTCCATTTCGTTGCCCGCAAAACGATTCAACACCAGCTCATGTATCACCACCGTGCGCAACGGCCGCTCAATGGTAATACCCTTGCGGATATATTCGTAAAGCGGCTTGCCTTGATGTTTAAGCGCACTATGCATGGGCGGCATTTGTTCGATTTCGCCAAGAAACCGCGTCAAAACCGCCTCAATGTCAGACAAGGTACTCTCAACCGGATGTTCGGCGGTAATTTCGCCTTCCGCATCCCCGGTCGTCGTAGTTTGTCCCAGGCGCAACAATGCAGTATAGGACTTATCCGCATCCAGCAAGGCATTGGAGAATTTGGTCGCCTCGCCGAAACAGACCGGCAACAGACCAGTCGCCAAAGGGTCGAGCGTACCGGTATGCCCCGCTTTTTCAGCATGGAACAGACGGCGAATCTTTTGCAGTGCATCGTTGGAGCTTAACTCCAGCGGCTTATCGAACAGCAAGACACCATCGATGGAACGCCATTTACTTCTGTATTGCGGTTTATTTTTCGTCAAGATGAAAATCGCTGGCTACCGCCTGATCAATCAATTGTGACAAGTGACTGCCGCGCTCGACTGACGAATCGAAGGCAAAATGCAATTGCGGCATGATGCGCAGCTTGATGCTGCGCGCCAGACGGCTGCGCAGAAAACCCGCAGCACGATCCAGACCTTCTTGCGCCTCGGCGTGCTTGCCATCCAGTCGTGTAAAAAAAATCTTGGCATGCGAGTAATCACCCGCGACTTCAACACCGGTAATGGTGACCAGCTTTACGCGCGGGTCGTTGATTTCGAGACGCACCAGTTGCGCAATTTCTCGCTGCATCTGCTGCCCGACACGGTCTGTTCTCGCAAAATTAGCCATTACAGAGTACGTGCAACCTCAACGATTTCATAGGCTTCCAGCTTGTCGTCAACCTGAAGGTCATTGAAATTCTTCACAGACAAACCACACTCGAAATTGGCTCTCACTTCTTTGGCATCGTCCTTGAAGCGCTTCAAAGAATCCAGCTCGCCTTCATGCACAAGCTCGCTGCCGCGCATTACACGCACCTTGCAGCCACGCTTGACCACGCCTTCCAACACCATACAACCCGCAATGGTACCCACTCTGGAAACAACAAATACCTGGCGCACTTCGACCAATCCCAGGTTGCTTTCTCTCTTTTCGGGCGCCAACATGCCGGACAATGCTGTCTTGATGTCGTCCATCATTGCATAGATGATTCCATAGTTGCGTATCTCTACACCGCATGATTCTGCAAGCTTGCGTGCAGGCGCATCAGTACGAGTATTGAAGCCAATCAAAACCGCCTTGGAAGCCAATGCCAGATTAATATCAGACTCGTTGATCGAGCCCACACCGCTATGTATCAGGTTAACCTTTACTTCGGCGGTGGAGAGTTTTTGCAGTGTTTGCGCAATCGCCTCGGCAGAACCCTGCACATCTGATTTCACAATCAGCGAAAGCGTACGCACTTCGCCTTCGGCCATCTGGTCAAACATGTTTTCCAGCTTGGCTGCCTGTTGTTGAGCCAGCTTCACACCGCGATACTTGCCCTGGCGGAACAATGCAATTTCACGCGCACGTTTTTCGTCGGACAATACCATCAGTGATTCGCCTGCGTCGGGAACTTCCGACAGCCCCTGAATTTCGACAGGGATAGACGGGCCGGCCTCCTGTACACTCTTGCCGCTTTCATCCAGCATGGCGCGCACACGACCGAATACCGAACCTACCAGCACCGCATCGCCGCGCTTCAGCGTACCGGACTGAATCAACACGGTCGCCACCGGACCCTTACCCTTGTCCAGACGCGCCTCAATGACCAATCCCTTGGCATTGCAGACACGCGGTGCTTTCAGCTCCATCAGTTCGGCTTGCAACAAAATCGATTCGAGCAATTGATCGATACCCTGTCCCGACTTGGAGGAAACCTCGACATACATCGCATCGCCACCCCAGTCCTCCGGCACTACGCCCTCGGCAACCAGTTCCTGTTTGACACGCTCAATATTGGCATCGGCCTTGTCAACCTTGGTTATCGCCACCACCAGCGGCACATTACCCGCCTTGGCATGTGCGATAGCCTCTTTCGTCTGCGGCATCACCCCGTCGTCAGCCGCCACCACCAGAATAACAATATCCGTTGCTTTGGCACCGCGTGCACGCATGGCGGTAAACGCCTCGTGACCCGGCGTATCAAGGAAAGTAATCATGCCGCGCGGAGTATCCACGTGATAGGCGCCTATGTGCTGGGTAATACCGCCTGCTTCGCCCGAAACGACACGCGTGCGACGGATGTAATCCAGCAATGAAGTCTTGCCGTGATCCACGTGGCCCATCACCGTAACAACCGGGGCACGCGCCTCAGGCACCACATCATGGTGTTCTTCATCATCCATCAAATATGCATCAGGATCGTCCAGCTTGGCAGCCTTGGCAACGTGACCCAATTCTTCTACCACAATCATCGCCGTTTCCTGATCCAGCACCTGATTGATGGTCACCATCATACCCATCTTCATCAGCACCTTAATGATCTCGACGGCTTTAACAGCCAGCTTCTGCGCCAGCTCGGCAACAACAATCGTTTCGGGAACAGCCACTTCACGCACCACAGCCTCTGTCGGCAAAGTAAATGCGTGAGCCGCTTCATCCGCCACAGGCTTGCCATGTTTGCCATGCTTGGGGGCGCGAACGGGCATCGCCCAGGATTTATTTTTGGTTGCTGTTTTATCCACGGCACGAGCCGGGGCTTTGGGTGCAGCACGCTTGCTGCTCGTTTTATCGTCACGAATAACAGGTGCGGCCTTTACCTCGACCTTGGGTTTCCTGTCCGGCCTTATCACCTTGTCACCAGGCCGCATAGCAGGCTTATGCAAGGTACCTTGCGCCTTATCCTGCTCGACATGAGCCGGCTGCAATGCGCGTTCCGGAACAGATTCGGCAGCAGCTTGAGCAGGGGCTGACGCCAGCCCCGGGACAGGTTCAACGACTGATGCAAGCACGGCAGCAGCTGCGCTTGTTTCCGCCTTAACCTTCACCGGCTCAACAACGGGCGCCTCCGACTGAAGCTGCCTTTCTGCTCTGAATTTATTGCGCTCTTGCTTGGCCAGCAACTCGGCTTCCTGACGCGCCGCCAATTCTGCCTGCAATCTCGCTTCCTGCTCACGTAGACCCAATTCTTCACGTCCCAACACCTTAACCTGTTCAGCACTGGTTAACACGGCGACAGGCTGAGCGACAGGCTGAGCAACAGGCTGAGCAACAGCAGCAGGCGCGGGTGCCACAACACGACGCTTGCGCACCTCTACCTGAATGGTGCGCGCACGCCCGGATTTGTCCGAGCTTTGAATTTCCGTAGTTTCACGGCGCGTAAGCGTTATTTTTTTGGCGGAATTATCCGCACCATGTGCCTGACGTAAATACTCAAGCAACTGCGCCTTGTCAGTCTCAGAAACCATGTCAGATGCCTCTGATTGCACGCCACCGGCAGCATGTAACTGCTCCAACAGCAAGGCTACCGGCAATCCAAGCTCAGCCGCAAATTGTATTACGTTCAATTTTCCCATTACCATCCTTTAAACTTAACCACTCAACGGAGCATAAAAACCTCCTGCGGCAATCAGCCACTGCATCGTGCGACAACCACATCACTTGCCAATGATGCAATTAATTCACTCACCACGCGCCTTGCATTCAGCCAATCTCGCTACGTTTTCAAACCCACATCACACAAACCAGGGTGCTCGCGCCGCCATAATCAACGCATTTGCGCGCTCATTACCCAAACCGGACAGCTCGACCAATTCATCCACGTCCAGATCCGCCAATTGCTCTTGTGTCGTTACACCTTTTACAGACAACACACGCGCAAGCTCATCATCCATGCCATCAAGCTTGAGCAGATCATCAATACCGTGCTCGACTTTTTCTTCGTTGACCAGGGCCGCATTCAACAGGGCATTCCTAGCACGACTACGCAACTCGGTGACAGTATCTTCATCAAACGTTTCAATTTCCAGCATCTCTTCAACCGGCACATAAGCGACTTCTTCGAGCGTAGCAAAACCTTCCTGCACCAGAATATCCGCGACCTCTTCATCGACATCCAGCTTTTCCATAAAAATCGCACGCGTCTTGACGAACTCTTGATCATGTCTTTCCTGGGCCTGCTCGACAGTCATGATATTGAGTTCCCAGCCGGTCATTTCACTTGCCAGACGAACGTTCTGTCCGCCACGGCCGATCGCCTGCGCCAGATTTTCTTCTTCAACCACGACATCCATGCTATGACGATCTTCATCCACCACGATGCTGCTCACTTCAGCAGGGGCCAGGGCATTAATAACGTAAGTAGCAGGGTCTTCCGACCACAAAATAATGTCCACGCGCTCCCCGGCCAACTCATTGGTGACGCTTTGTACACGCGAACCGCGCATACCGACACAGGTACCGATGGGGTCTATGCGTTGATCGTGTGATTGCACGGCAATCTTGGCACGTGAACCCGGATCGCGTGCCGCACTCATGATTTCCAACAAATTCTCTTCAATTTCCGGGACTTCCAGCTCGAACAGTTTAACCAGCAAATCCGTCGAAGTACGAGACAAAATTACTTGCGGGCCGCGTACACTGCGATCCACACGCAACAAATGCGCTCTGACGCGGTCACCAATGCGCATATTTTCTTTGGGGATCATCTGATCACGCGGCAGCAAGGCCTCGATCTTGCCAAACTCCACAATCGCATTACCACGTTCCAGGCGCTTGACCGTACCGGAAACCAGATGTTCTTTACGATCCATAAAATCCGCAAGTATCTGCTCACGCTCAGCATCGCGGATTTTCTGGAAAATAACCTGCTTAGCCGCTTGCGCACCAATACGCCCGAAATCTATTGACTCCAGAGGCGCTTCGATAAATTCGCCCATCTGAATATCAGGGTCGCGTTTTTGTGCCTCTTCCAGCTTGATATGCAAATCTGGCGTCTCAAAGGTTTCATCATCCATCACTTCCCAGCAACGGAAAGATTCAAATTCACCAGTGTTACGATTTATCGCGACGCGCACATCAGCTTCATCCTCAAATTGCTTCTTGGTTGCAGAAGCCAACGCGGATTCCAGCGCGGCAAACACGACCTCTTTGTCCACGTTTTTTTCACGAGACAACGCATCCACCAGCAACAAAACATCACGACTCATACCATTCTCCAGCTAAGCATTCGCTTGTCAGCGACGAGCATAAAATTCTAAAAAGTCGGCACCAAGCGTGCCTTATCCACATTCGCCAGTTCAATTTCAACCGGAACACCATCCACATTCATTTGCAATACACCCTCGCTTACCGCGACGATAATGCCGATAAAACTTTTACGGCCTGCCATCGGCATACGCAGCTTAAGCTGCGCCTTTTCACCCGTAAAACGGATAAAGTCGGCCTCTTTCTTGAGCGGCCTGTCCAACCCCGGCGAGGATATTTCAAGACGGTCGTAATCAATATTTTCAACTGTAAAGAGTCGAGTCAATTGATTGCTGACAACCTGGCAATCCTCAACGGAAATGCCCTCAGGCTTATCAATGAACACACGCAACATGCCGCGACCAGAACGCTCGATATCCACCAACTCATACCCCAGACCCGTTACCGTCGTTTCAACCAGCTTGACTACATCCATAATTGCGATCCACAAATAAAAAACGGGCAAAAAGCCCATCCGTAAACAGCGCGAAGTATAGCAAATTTTACAGTTAAAAGAAATCGAAAAACTACAGACTATGCCTTTATGCGCCAGTTGCCTGTCAAACCACGGACAACAGCAGCAGCAGGATAACGATCAGCGGCACATGGCGTATATCACGCGCGACCTTAAAAGCTATCCTGATAACGCACCGTGACGGGATAGCGCCAATCTTTTCCATAGCCTCGTTCGGTGATGCGCACGCCTACAGCCGACTGCCTGCGCTTATATTCGCTAATTCGTATCAGATTGACCACACGCCGAACATCCGCCTCGTCGTAGCCCCGCGCAACAATATCATGAATAGGCAGATTTTTTTCCACATAACATTCCACGATACCGTCCAGCACTTCGTATGCAGGCAAATTATCCTGATCGGTCTGATCAGGGCGCAACTCGGCACTGGGTGCACGCGTAATGATCCGTTCCGGAATGACATAGCCCAGAGTATTGCGATAACGCGCCAGACGATAAACCAGCATTTTGCTGACATCCTTCAACACCGAGAAACCGCCCGCCATGTCGCCATATAAAGTAGCGTAACCCACGCTCATTTCTGATTTATTCCCCGTAGTCAGCACCAGCGAACCGAATTTATTGGATAACGCCATCAAAATATTACCCCGGATACGCGCCTGCAAATTCTCTTCCGTCGTATCCTCTGGACGACCTGAGAAGCCCGCCTTAAGTGTCGCCAAATAGCTCTGAAATAGCGGCTCTATCGAAAATTCGTCGTAACGCACGCCGAGTATCTCCGCCATTTCGCGGGCATCATCCAGGCTGATTTGCGCGGTATAGGGTGACGGCATCATCACCGCATGCACTTTATCCGCACCCAGCGCATCTACCGCAATGGCCAGCGTCAAGGCAGAATCTATGCCACCCGACAAGCCCAGCAACACCCCCGGGAAACCATTTTTTCCAATGTAATCCCGCACACCCAAACACAGTGCGCGATAAACGCCCTCCTCCAGACCAGGTAGCATAGCAATCTCACCGACGGGGCGCGCATCGGCTGCTATTTCCAGAAGAGACAATTTATCTTCAAAAACAGAACACTGCATCATCAACTGCGCTGAGCTGTCCA
>JAUSLX010000039.1 GCA_030645775.1 Gallionella sp.
AACAGTTACGGGTGTTTGCGCTGTCACCTGATGGGTTGCAATAAGTTATTTGTAACCCTTTGTTTAATCAGTTTTAATCTGTGCAATCTGCGGACAACTGCTTTTTCTAGGCTTATGCATTGCGTGATGGGCCGAGCTTAACATACACTGCCACGATTTTTGAAAATTATGGGGGCGGGATGTCGGCATTGAGTCGTAAGGATTATCGGACCCTGGTGTTGTCTGCCTTGGGCGGGGCGCTGGAATTCTATGATTTCATCATTTTCGTCTTCTTCGCGGTCGTGATCGGACAATTGTTTTTTCCACCGGATATGCCGGACTGGTTAAGGCAGCTGCAAACCTTCGGCATCTTCGCGGCGGGTTATCTGGCGCGCCCGCTGGGCGGCATCGTGATGGCGCATTTTGGCGATCTGCTCGGGCGCAAGCGGATGTTTATGCTGAGTATTTTGTTAATGTCTTTGCCTACCCTGGCGATCGGTCTGTTGCCTACCTATGCGGTGATCGGTATCTGGGCGCCGTTGTTGTTGCTGGCATTGCGCATCATGCAGGGCGCGGCCATAGGGGGTGAGATTCCCGGTGCATGGGTGTTCGTTTTTGAACATGTGCCTGCGCGGCATGTCGGGTTTGCCTGCGGCACCCTGACGGCAGGCCTGACGGGCGGCATCCTGCTCGGCTCGCTGGTGGCAACCGCAATCAATACAATCTATACCCCGGCGGAACTGCTGAACGAGGGGTGGCGCGTGCCTTTTATACTGGGCGGGCTGTTTGGCCTGTTGTCGCTGTGGTTGCGTCAGTGGCTGAATGAAACTCCGGTGTTCAAGGAAATGCAGGCGCGGCAGACACTGGCTGACGAATTGCCTTTGAAAACCGTGATTCGGGATCACCGGCCTGCGGTGGTCCTGACCATGGTCATGACCTGGCTGTTGTCGGCGGCGATCATCGTGATGATATTAATGACGCCGGTAATGGTGCAAAAACTGTACGCCATCCCGGCCACGGTAGCTTTGCAGGCTAACAGCATCGCCACCCTGTTTCTGAGTCTGGGCTGTATCATGTTCGGTGCATTATCTGATCGCTTCGGTCCGGGGCGGGTATTGATGGCGGGCTGTGTGATGTTGGGCTATACCTCAATGCTGTTCTACAGCCAAATGTCAGTCGCCCCGCAGCATATCAATGTGCTCTATGCGCTGTGCGGTTTTTCTGTCGGCGTGATCGGTGTGATCCCTGCCACGGCTGTGCGCGCCTTCCCGGCCGTGGTTCGATTCTCCGGCTTGTCATTTTCATATAATGTGGCCTATGCGGTATTCGGCGGGCTGACACCGGTTCTGGTGAGCCTGTTCATGCCGTTTGATCCGCTGGCGCCGGCACATTATGTGCTGCTGCTGAGCGCAGTGGGCGTGTTGATCGGTCTGTATTTGTGGCGTAGCGACAAGTCAGGCATGCACGGTTGAATAGTTTTTTATGCGACAATGCGCGACGTCAGTGCATGCTTTGGTGCAACTAGGCGCTGCCAAATGATAGTAATCTTTTAGGATGGATTGTGTTTTTGGATAATCTCAAACAATTGCTCGCAGCCGATATGGCCGCAGTAGATCAGGTGATACGTCACCGCTTGCACTCGGAAGTGCCGCTGGTCAATCAGGTCGGTGCGTATATTATCAATAGTGGCGGTAAACGGCTGCGCCCGGCTCTGGTCGTGTTGTCTGCACAGGCATTTTCCTATCAGGGCACGCATCACCACGATCTGGCTGCGGTGGTCGAATTTATCCATACCGCGACCTTGCTGCACGACGATGTGGTGGATGAATCCGGTCTGCGTCGCGGGCGCGAGACGGCGAATGCCTTGTTTGGCAATGCGGCCAGCGTGCTGGTTGGCGATTTCCTGTATTCGCGCGCGTTCCAGATGATGGTCGAAGTCGGCGAGATGCGCGTGATGCAAACGCTGGCAGATGCAACCAACGTGATTGCCGAAGGTGAAGTCTTGCAACTGCTTAACTGCCACGATGCGGATGTGGATGCCGACAATTACATGCGGGTAATCCATTACAAAACGGCCAAGCTATTCGAGGCGGCAATGCGTCTAGGCGCGATTCTGGCAGGCGCTTCCGATGCCGATGAAGCCGCCGTCGCCAAATATGGCATGCATTTGGGCACGGCATTTCAACTGGTGGACGATGTGCTGGATTACTCGGCTGACGAGGTTGAAACGGGCAAGCATCTCGGCGATGATCTTAGCGAGGGCAAACCTACCTTGCCGCTGATTTATGCCATGCAGCACGGTACGCCCGAACAGGCTGCCGTGGTGCGCGGGGCGATTGAACAGGGCGATGTCGGCAAGTTTTCCGAGGTGCTGAAGATCATTCATGCCACTGGCGCGCTGGACTTTACCCGTCTGCAGGCGCTGCGTGAGGTGGAATATGCCTGCGCAGCCATTGCTTTACTGGCTGACTCTGAGTACAAACAATCACTGATAAAATTGGCGCACTTTGCTGCTACGCGGGAATATTAAAACTTATTTTCCACGAAAAGCACGAAAAGATTAACCTCATCGTTATGAGTGCGGGCGTAAAAAGCAGGGTATAGTCGTGCCCTGTTCGGGACTTAGCAGCAGTAGATCGTTCTCTTTTTACACCGACGTATTAACGTAATCCATCTGCAACGGGGTTCATCTGCCATGAGTCGTCTGATATTTTTGTTTGCCATTGCAGCACTTGTTTATTTGCTGTTCAAAGCCTATCGCAAGAAGGCGCCTCAAAAAAAACAGGCTCTTGCCGAGGATATGGTGCGTTGCGCGCATTGCGGCGTGCATCTGCCCATAGGGGAAAGCATACAGGCAGAGGATCAGCAATATTGCTGCGTCGAACATCGCGACGCACATCTGAAATAGTCTGCTCGTATATTGAGTACGTCTTCTGACATGCCTAGCCAAGAGGCCGCCGCTTCTGAGGAAGCACGCCCTGCACGTTTTCCGGCTGGAGGGGGGCAAGTTACGTTTCCCACATTGGCGGAGCGCTTGGACGGGGAGTTTGCGGCGGACGAATCGCTGCGTGAATTTCACGTTAAAGCCGCTGATGCCATTCCCGCCGACTTCTGGCGCTCGCTGAATTATTTCAATCTCTATCGTCTGGCATTAGCCGGCTTTATCGTTTTTATCGCTTTGGCCTTTGACGCCGAAGGCTTGTTCGGCGCAGAAAAAGGACGACTATTCGTGATGACGGCCTGGTTTTATGCGGCCGCCGTGATGTTGTCCTTTATTCTGCTGCGCATGCGCTGGTTGCCGTTCTCATGGCAATTGGCGGCGCAGGTGTGTAGTGATATTGTTGCTTTGACCGTGCTGGCGCATGCCAGCGGCGGAATACACAGCAGCGTCGGTTTGTTGATTATGGTCTCGCTGGCTGTAGCGGGTATCATCAGCCGGGGCCGGGTCACCCTGTTTTTTGCTGCACTGGCCAGTATCGCCGCGTTACTGGAACATACCTTCGCTGTGTGGCAGGGCGAGGCGCCGATCACCCAATATATCCAGGCCGGTTTGTTGTGTGTATCTTATTTCGCGGTGGCGGGACTGGCGCACAAGCTGGCAAAATATGCACTGGTCAATCAGAAGCTGGCGCAGCGCCGGGGCCGTGATTTGATCGGCATGGCGGAAGCGAATCGCCTGGTGATGAGGGATATGTATGATGGTGTGCTGGTGGTGGATGAACATGGCAATATCATGCAGATGAATCCCAGTGCAGCCCGTTTGCTGCATAACACCGAGGCATCGGCAGGCAGACTAGCTGACAGTTTTCCGTTGCTGTACGGGCAGTACCTGTTATGGAAAAATGAAACATTCAGCAGTCGCGATACGATACAGTTGGATGGCGGCTTGCAGGCAAGATTGAGATTTATCGGCGTTGAACGCGATGTGGCGCAGGGTGCGGTGATATTTCTGGAAGATATGCAGCACGTGCAGGCTGAAGCGCAACAAATCAAATTGGCCGCACTGGGGCGTTTGACGGCGAATTTGGCTCATGAAGTGCGCAACCCCTTGTCAGCCATCAGCTATGCGACTGAATTGCTACAGGAAGAGCCGGGTAATGTACGGCAAGAGCGCTTATTGCAGTTGATCAGGGATAACACCCAGCGCATTAACCGCATAGTGCAAGACGTGATGCAGCTGAACCGGCGTGACCGCGCACAGGCAGAGACGTTTGATCTGGCGGTGCTGTTGCGGGTGTTTGTCGATGAGTTCGTCCAGTCTGAACGGGTCGCACCCGGTGTGCTGGTGTTGCAGGCTGAGCAAGTCAGCACGGTGACCTTTGACAAGGGACATTTGCGCCAGGTGTTGTGGAACTTGTGCAGCAACGGGCTGCATTACGGGAAACAGCTGCCCGGCAGTCTGGTGCTGCTGTTAGCTGCCGAGCATGGGCGAGTGATACTGGATGTACAGGATGATGGCCCTGGCATCTCAGCGGAAAATCAGGCGCGCCTGTTTGAGCCGTTTTTTACTACCGCAGAGCAGGGAACGGGGCTGGGCTTGTATATCGCACGCGAGTTGTGCGAAGCGAATGGCGCATGGCTGGAATATCATGAATCGGCTGTGCACAAGTCTGGCGCACGCTTCCAGATTACTTTTGGGGAGAGGCGGCTTGGAAAAAGACCGGAGCGTGAGCATGGCAGATAATCAAAAAATGAAACGCGACATGGTGCAGGAAGAACGGGACAAAACTGCCCGGGTGCTGCTGGTGGATGATGAACCGGATATCCTGGAGTTACTGGAAATGGCCATGCTCAAAATGGGTCTGGTTGTGGATAAGGCGGTTAACGTGCGCGAGGCTTTGATTAAACTGGCTGCGTGTCACTATGATTTGTGTCTGACTGATATGCGCATGCCGGATGGCGATGGGCTGGAAGTCGTGCGCTACATTGCGCAGAACAATCTGGATGTGCCTGTTGCGGTGATTACCGCGCATGGCAATATGGAAAACGCAATCACCGTACTCAAGGCGGGCGCCTTCGATTACCTGGCCAAGCCGCTTTCGCTGGAACAATTGCGCACCCTGGTGAAGTCCGCGTTGAACCTGCCAGCGCCCAGAACGTCGGGCGACAAGCTGTTGCTGGGCCACGCTCCGGCGATGCAGAAGGTGCGTGATCTGATCGAGCGCGTAGCGCGCAGTCAGGCGCCGGTGTACATCAGCGGCGAATCGGGCAGCGGCAAGGAGCTGGCGGCAAGGCTGATTGTGCGTAGCGGGTCGCGTGCCGAACAGCCTATGATTGCAGTGAATTGCGGGGCGATTCCTGAAAATCTGATGGAGAGTGAATTTTTCGGTTACAAGAAAGGCGCGTTCACCGGGGCGGAAAAAGACCGGGACGGCTTTTTTCAGGCCGCGAACGGCGGGACCTTGTTTCTCGATGAGGTGGCCGACTTGCCCTTGGCCATGCAGGTCAAGCTGTTGCGGGCGATACAGGAGAAGCGCGTCCGCAAAGTGGGTGCGACCAGTGAAGAAGAAGTGGATGTGCGCCTCATCAGTGCGACGCATAACGACCTGGGCGAGCGTGTGAAGCAGGGGCAGTTTCGTCAGGATCTCTACTATCGTCTGAATGTCATTCCCATCCAGATGCCGGCGCTGCGCGAATTGCGTGACGATATTGCGGAAATTGCCAGGCAAACGCTGGAACGATTGCGCGCGGGCGTGCCGGTAAGTCTTGCCGACGAAGCCTTGAGTGCGCTGCAACGATATGATTTTCCTGGAAATGTGCGTGAAATGGAAAACATTATCGAGCGGGCGCTGGCTTTGTGTTCGAACGGGCTGATCACAGTGCAGGATTTGCACCTGACGCCGATGGAGTGCAATCAATCCGGGACGTGCGAGGTAAGCGATAAGTATCCGCTGCCGGACTATCTGGACCGGATTGAAAAAGAGGCATTGCTGGAAGCATTGCAGCGAACCAACTTTAATCGCACCGCCGCCGCCAAGCTCTTGGGGCTGACTTTCCGCACCATGCGCTACCGTATGGACAGGCTGGGTATTAAGAGTCCGAATGGTGCAGATGATGCGGATTGACTTGAACGGGCATGCCCGTTCCCCCCTTCCAAACCTTTCCCCTCAAGTTGGGGAAGGGTCGAACGAATCGCTGCGCGACTTGTTTGAAACGGGCTGGCTGCAAGGCTGTGAGCATCTGCCGACGCCCAACTGTGACATGCGCGCAGCGGGTGAGATCGACCTGCTGGTGATACACAATATCAGCCTGCCTCCCGGCGAATTTGGCGGTGACGGCGTGCAGCGTCTGTTTACCAACACGCTGGATCGGAATGCGCATCCGTATTATCGGACGATTCCTGAAGGGCGAGTGTCATCCCATTTCTATATTCGTCGCGATGGGCAGTTGATACAGTTTGTATCCGTTTTACAGCGTGCCTGGCATGCGGGTGTATCCGTCTGGCAGGGCAGGGCGCGCTGCAATGATTTCGCTATCGGCGTAGAACTGGAGGGCACAGATTTTGTGCCGTTCACCGATGCACAGTACGTCGTGCTGCATCAGTTGACACTGAGGTTGCGCGCAGCGTTCCCCATCCGTGGGATCGCCGGTCACAGCCACATTGCCCCCGACCGCAAGACCGATCCCGGCCCCTGTTTTGACTGGCTGCGTTATCTGGGTAACTTAGCTGTCAGGTAAGATGGCAGCTGTTGCTTGCTACTCATTGTTTCCCTTGGTTTATCCACGCAGCCACCCTCCTCAGGCACTGGACGGGCAAATTTTTCTACTTGCAAAATTTATTCATCACACTACAATCAGCGCCCACCGCTAAGAAAAATACTATATATAGTGGTTTTTAGAATTTTACTGATTAGCCAACCCCAGGGATATGCCCATGCCAAATTCCGCTGCTTATAGCGCCTCCGCTTCTTTTTCGTCTGCCAATACTGTTGCTCCTGCAGGGCATCAGTTTGATCAATACAAGGTTATTCGCCGCAATGGTTCGGTGGTGGTGTTTGAGCCCGCGAAAATTTCAGTCGCGTTGACCAAGGCTTTCATTGCCGTGAGCGGTGGCCAGGGTGCTGCTTCCGCACGTGTCCGCGAGATCGTCGAGCAACTCACGGGCGGAGTGGTCAGTGCGTTGATGCGCCGTCAGCCACATGGTGGCACGCTGCATATCGAGGATATTCAGGATCAGGTTGAATTGGGTTTGATGCGCTCCGGCGAACATGATGTTGCGCGCGCCTATGTGTTGTATCGCGAAGAACATTCACGCTCCCGCGCCAAATCCAGAGCACAGGAGCCGGTTCATGTCATTAACGTCACCAGCGAAGACGGGGTGGTGCGCCCGCTTGATCTGGACCGTTTTACCATTCTGGTGCAATCCGCCTGTGCGGGCCTGGGTGACGTGGTCGATGCAGACAGGGTGATACGCAGTGCCTTGAAGGATATGTACGATGGCGTGCCTATGCATGAGGTACACAAATGTCTGATTCTGTCGGCGCGCGCGTTGATCGAAAATGAACCGGCTTATAATTTCGTTACCGCGCGACTGTTGCTGAACAACATCTGCTGTGAAGTGTTGGGCGAAGAAGTGACACCGGCCGACATGAGCACGCGTTATGCGGAATATTTCCCAAAATTCATCAAGCGCGGCATTGCCGCTGAGTTGCTGGATGAACGTCTGGCGGGATACGACCTGCCGCGTCTGGCGGCTGAACTGGATGCGTCGCGCGATTTGCAATTCGGTTACCTGGGTCTGCAAACGTTGTATGACCGTTATTTCCTGCATATTGAGGAAACGCGTATCGAATTGCCGCAAGTGTTCTTTATGCGCGTTGCGATGGGTCTGGCATTGAACGAGATAGACAGGGAGGCGCGCGCGATCGAGTTTTATCGTCTGTTGTCCGGCTTTGACTTTATGTGTTCCACACCGACGCTGTTCAATTCCGGCACACGGCGTTCGCAGCTGTCTTCCTGTTACCTGACCACCGTGGAAGATGATCTGGACGGCATTTATGAGGCGATCAAGGAAAATGCGCTGCTGGCCAAATTTGCCGGCGGTCTGGGCAATGACTGGACGCCGGTGCGTGCACTGGGCGCGCACATCAAGGGTACCAACGGTCAGTCGCAAGGCGTGGTGCCGTTCCTCAAAGTGGTGAACGATACCGCCGTGGCGGTCAATCAGGGCGGCAAGCGCAAGGGCGCGGTGTGCGCCTATCTGGAAACCTGGCATCTGGACATCGAAGAGTTCCTCGACTTGCGAAAGAACACCGGCGATGACCGTCGCCGCACCCATGACATGAATACCTCCAACTGGATTCCCGACCTGTTCATGAAGCGCGTGATGGAAGGCGGCAACTGGACGCTGTTCTCACCTTCTGACGTGAAGGATTTGCATGACCTGTTCGGCAAGGACTTCGAGCAGGCCTACATCGCTTACGAGGCCCGCGCAGAGCGCGGCGAAATCAAGCTGCACAAGACGGTGCAGGCGG
>JAUSLX010000051.1 GCA_030645775.1 Gallionella sp.
GCGCTGCTGCCGGACGCGCAGGCTGCCACACGCGAAATTTCTACCGTGCTGGACTCGGGAAAACACACCACTACCCACGCCAAGCTGTACAGCCTGGACGCGAGCAGCAGTCTGATCGACTGTCCGGGGGTACAGGCATTCGGCCTGCACCACCTGAGTCTGGGCGAAATAGAGCAGGGATTCATCGAATTCGCCCAGTACCTCGGTCAGTGCCGCTTTCGCGACTGCCACCACCTGCACGAACCGGGCTGCGCGCTGCTTAATGCCGTCGCAGCAGGAAAAATTAACGCACGCAGGCTGGAGTTATTCCAGCAGATCGCCGCCAACAAGGCTTAGCAGCCTTTTGAAATCAGTCATCGTGCGCTTGCGCGCAACGCATTCGACGATGAGCATAAAGTATGCCAGAATCGCGCAAGTCCTATTCATGCGCGATCGGCAAGGAGTCAACATGGCAACACAAAGAATCCAGGGGCATCCAGTCCTGATTATCGGCGCAGGGCGTGGCGGTCATGCACTACTGGAAATGTTCATTGAAGATAACCTGGTTCAGGTAATCGCCATAAGCGACACGAATCCCGACGCAATCGGCCTCGTACTGGCAAAAAAATACGGGATTCCGGCTTATACCGATACAGCGGCAGCCATACACGCCTGCAAGGATTATCCCGAGTGTATCGTATATAACCTGTCTCACGATGAAACCGTAGCTGGCGAGGCAAGCCGGGTTTTTGGCGATAAAAGGGTAGCAAGCGGTCCTGAGGTGAAACTGTTCTGGCAGATGATAATGAATCTGAAGCAGACCAAAAGCGAACTCGAAAAAAGCCAGGGCCAGTTGCAAGCCGTGATCCATAACGTGATGGATGGCATCATTACCATCAATGAATCCGGTGAAATTCTGGGATTCAACCCGGCAGCAGAGCAAATTTTCGGTTATTCACAACAGGAAGTGCTGGGGAAAAATGCAAGAATACTGATGCCGGAAGCGGTGCGGGACGAATACGACGCGTCAGTCAACCCGTATCTGCATACGGCTCAGGGCAAGACAATAAGCTTGCGCGGCTTTGAGGTCATGGCGCTGCGCAGTAATGGTGAGCTGTTCCCCGTGGAGTTGTCCGCATCAGAAATGACCCTGGGCGGATTACGTTTCTTAATCGGCATCGTCCGTGATATTACCGAGCGAAATCTGGCCGAACAGAAAATAGCGCACCTGGCCCACTAT
>JAUSLX010000062.1 GCA_030645775.1 Gallionella sp.
GTAGTACCTGTCCTTACTCAATTGCAAGAGCCATAGCCAATTTTCAGCTAAAGCTGACCGGCTAAAGCCGGTGGTTTCAACCTTGTGATGGAAATGAAACTCGTCATGCCCGTTCCCTCACCCCCGTTCCCCCTCTCCCAAAGGGCGAGGGGTACGGTTCGTCGCTACGCGAGTTTCACGTTAACGGCACGGTCACTCTGCCTTGTAAATACGGCGCAAAACATTGTTTTGAGCAGATAGCCGGGTTATTCGCCGCCATACAAAAAAATAATTCGACAGAAACGCGCTGAGTTGTTCAGTTTGCGTCAGTTGAGTGTTAGACTTTGCACGCTGTTACGCGCAGCCATCTATTAACGAGCTTATTCACGGAGGAATTTATATGAACAGAAAAGAACTGATCGATGCTTTGGCCGGAAAAACGGGAAGCACAAAAATTGCTGCTGAACAAAATATTGCCGCACTGATTGAAATCATCGGGGAAACGCTGGCACAAGGCGACAGTCTGGCTCTGGTGGGTTTTGGAACATTCGAAGTACGTGAACGTGCTGCACGCGTCGGCCGTAATCCAAAAACAGGAGCAGAACTGAAAATTGCAGCTTCAAAAGTTCCGGCATTCAAGCCCGGTGCTACGCTGAAGGCCGCAGTAAACAAATAGTATAAAAGTGTGCTGCACCAGCCCTTAGCGGGGCTGGTGCAGCGTACCCTGCTATTCGAAATACCGATTCACACTACAAACCTTCATGAGCTAAACGGCTGCGACCCTGCGCTGCGGTGATTTTCGCCAATTTGATGGTTTGCCAGGGCTGCACCTGCTCCCATGAAAAACGCCACTCCCAATTCCCTTCAGCACTTCCCGGATAGTTCATGCGATGCTCACCAGACAGACAGAGCATATCCTGCATAGGGAAAATTACCGTATTGGCCACCGAAGCTGAGAGTGAACTTATCATGTCCCATGGAACATCTACTTTATCTTTACCGAGGTAGTGACGGACGAAATCTTTCTCATGCTCAGAGGCAGTATTCCACCACCCCCGCATCGTGTCGTTATCATGTGTGCCGGTATAGGCTATCGTGTTGGGAATATAGTTGTGCGGCAAAAAATAATTGGAATGACCTTCGGCAAAGGCAAACTGCAGGATGCGCATTCCCGGCAGCTTGAACTTGTCGCGCAATTCAACCACATCCTGAGTAATGACACCCAGATCTTCGGCTATGATGGGCAAATTCAAGAATGCATTCTCAAACGCTTCAAAAAGCTTGGCGCCCGGGCCGGGCATCCATCTGCCGTTCATTGCAGTCGTTTCGTGCGCAGGCACTTCCCAATAACTGGCAAAGCCACGAAAGTGGTCGATGCGCACCTGATCAAAACTGCGCAGTGCATGTTGTAAACGTCTTATCCACCAAATGTAGCCGGTCTGTTCATGTAAATCCCAGCGGTAGAGCGGATTGCCCCAGAGTTGCCCGGTTTTGCTGAAATAATCCGGCGGAACCCCTGCAACGACCGTCGGCAAACCGGCATCATCGAGTTCAAAAAGTTCGCGATGCGCCCATACATCGGCGCTTTGATAGGCGACGAAGATCGGCACGTCGCCTATCAGTTTGACGCCACGCTCATTGGCATAGTGTTTTAATTGCATCCATTGGCGTGAAAAGCACCATTGGCAGAATTTCCAGAAGTCAATTTGCTCCGCGCTGATCGCTTCCAGAAATCGTAAGGCTTGCGCATCCCTGTTGGCAAGCGCCTCAGGCCACAGATTCCAGTGACGCCCTTCCTGCTGCTCAGCGATGGTCATGAAGCGCGCATAATCGTCCAGCCATTCACCTTCAGCCATGCAAAATTCAGTATAGGCAGCGTGCAGGGCTGCATCATTGTCTGCAAAGAAGCGCTTGGCGGCGTGGCGTAAGCGTTCGATCCGGAACGGGCCCTGCAAGGCAAAATCTACCCTGTCGTGACGGAACTTCGCTAGAGGTTGCATATCCTCTTCCACCAGCCAGCCCTGATGAAGTAATTCGTACAGGTCGATTAGCAGCACATTACCCGCGAAGGCGGAAATGCTCATATAAGGTGAATTGCCGGGGCCAATTTCGCCCAAGGGCAAAACTTGCCAATAACTTTGCCCGGCACCGGCCAGCCAGTCCACAAACAGATAGGCGTTGGTGCCCAGGTCGCCGGCGCCAAAAGGACCTGGCAATGAGGTAGGATGCAGCAGGATGCCGCTGGTGCGATTGTTTATCATAACGACTTGATTCTATTGCTATTGTGTAAATGTATGCGCAGGTTGATTATTCAGTTGCGCGGCGCATCGCTCCATCCACTTCAGTTTCGCCGGAGCATCCCAGGCTGACCGGATCATTCAGACTTTGCGGTGCGGGTAGTTGCAGCAAACGATACAACTCAGTCAGATTGTGCCGGTACAGCCGATCAAAACTGGCGACCGAGTTGGAAGGGTTATAGTCGCCAAACCACCAGAACCAGTCCGAACTTTCGCAGGAACACAGCTGTTTTTCGGCGGCTTCCCGCTGTTCCGGGCTTAAACGACCACTGGACATGACCATGTCGTAACTCAGTTTGGCCGCGCACAGCAGGTCCCAGGCGCGATTTTTGTCTTCACAGCCTATCCAGGTTGAAAAATTGCCGTAGACCCAACTGCCGGCCGCAATGAACGGCAAGCTGGCTGAAGTGGCAATGTCCGTGCGTATCGGGCTTAACTTGACATAGTCAGCATAAGTGCTGGTGTTTATTCTGGCGTGCGCTTCTATCTGTGCATACAACTCATCCAGAAAATAAAATCCGTTGTAGGGGTAATATTCCCAGGCATTTTCGCCATCCAGAATCACGCTCACCACCGGTGTTTCCCCCTCCGGCGCCTGTCTGGCTATATTCTCCAGCTGGTCGATAAAGTGCAGTGCTGCATCCTTGCCGTGCCAGCGCGAATATTCAAAACCAATCAGATCGGACAAGTGATCGTCACGGAAAAAACACTGCAGTCCGTCCGCGCCCTTTTCCATACGATAGGGGCGATATAAATACTGGCCGCGTTCGGGCACTGCCTGATGGGAGCGGCGCAGGCTATTGACCAATACGCCTTCGCCGCTGGCGGCCCAATGGCAGCCTTCCTCGGCCATCACTTCCAGTGTTTCCACGGAAATTGAGCCTTCGGCAGGCCACATTCCTTTGGGTTCGCTGCCGAATCGCGCCTTGTGGCTCTGTTTTGCCAACTGTATGTGGCGGGTTACGCGCAACCTTCCCTTGGGATAATGTGGGGACTTGGGCATAGGCGCATCCGGCATCGCTTCCCGGGCACTGGCAAAATCAATCAGCAGCGGCGCCAGAGGATGGTAGTGGGGCGTGGCCGATATTTCGATCTGACCGGATTCGGCCAGTTTACGGTAACGTGGAATAATGCCGCTGGTCAACTCGCCTACCAGATCAAGCAAGCGTTTACGGTCTTCGTAATCAAAGCCCTCACCCTTGGTCATCAAGCGCGCGACCAGTTCGCTCTCGCGGCGCACGCTTTCGCCACACCATGCCAGGTGATACCAGACCAGCAGGTCGGCAACGTACTGCCCGGACAAATAGGACAGTGCCGTCTCTCCTTCCGACTGTAAACGCTGGAACAATTCCCACAGACGCGTATAGGCCGGATAGGGTGCGATCATCTTGGTGTGGCTGCTGCGGAAACAGGCATCCAGCGCCAGCCGTCGTTCTTCCAGCGACAGTTCACAGGAGTTTTTATGTACCAGCAGGCGCAATAAAGGATCGCGCAACTTCCCTGTCGCGAACTGGTCGGTGTAATCCTCCAGCTGGTCAAGCAGGATAGGCACGAAGTTCAATACCACACGCACCTTGGGATGACGCTCAAGGTGGTACGCCATGTCGGTGTAATCCTTGATGGCGTGCAAATAGACCCACGGCAACACAAAATCGCCGCTGGCATAATCGCGATAATCCGGCTGATGCATGTGCCAGAGGAAAACTAAATCGAGGGGATTTTTCATAACATGAAACCCCGCCGTTTAGCGGCGGGGATGTGTAAGTTTAATCTTAGCGTGTACTGTGAAATTTCTGTCCCAGCATTTCAGGGGTAATCAGCGTGATGCCATTCTCGCTGACATGGAAACGTTTGCGGTCTTCTTCAATATTGACGCCGATTTCCATTCCGTCAGGTATCTTGCAGCTTTTATCGACAATCACGCGTTTCAATACCACATGCCGGCCAATATCCACATCGGGCAAGATTACTGAATCTTCGATGGTTGAATAACTGTTCACGCGCACATCGGAAAAAAGCAGCGAGCGTTTGACGACAGAGCCACTGACAATACAACCGCCGGATACCAGAGAATCGACCGCGTAACCGCGACGATCATCTTCATCGAAGACAAATTTGGCGGGGGGCAATTGTTCCTGATACGTCCAGATCGGCCATTCCTGATCGTACATATTCAGGTCGGGAATAACCTTGGTCATTTCCATGCTGGCTTCCCAGTAGGAATCAATGGTACCCACATCACGCCAGTACGGCATCTTGTTTTCATCGGTGCCTACGCAGCTTTGCTCGAAGCTTTGCGCAAACACGCGATAATTTTTGACCATGTGCGGAATCAGATCCTTACCGAAATCATGGCTGGATTTGGGGTTGTCGGCATCGCGGATCAGTTGCTCAATCAGAAACTGCGTGTTGAACACGTAGATGCCCATGCTGGCCAGCGACTTTTCCGGATTATCCGGAATAGAAGGCGGGTTAGCCGGTTTCTCGACGAATTCGACCACGCGAGCATCATCATCCACGCCCATCACACCGAAGGCATACGCCTCCGCAATCGGCACTTCAAGACAAGCCACGGTCATATCGGCCTTCTTTTCCACATGGAAGGCCAGCAGTTTGCCGTAATCCATTTTATAAATATGGTCACCCGCCAGCACCACAATAAAATCACACTTCGATCCGCGTATGATATCGAGGTTTTGAAACACCGCGTCGGCGGTGCCACGATACCATTGGTCTTCGCTGACACGCTGCTGCGCGGGCAACAAGTCGAGATATTCACCAAACTGACCGTTCAGGAACGACCAGCCGCGCTGAAGATGCTGAATCAGGCTGTGTGATTTATATTGCGTCGCCACGCCGATACGGCGTATGCCGGAATTCACGCAGTTTGATAGCACGAAATCGATGATGCGGAACTTGCCGCCAAACGGGACGGCTGGTTTGGCACGCCAATCAGTCAATTCGTGCAGTCTGCTGCCGCGACCGCCGGCCAGCACCATCGCGTAAGTATTTTTGGTCAAACGGCTCACAAAACGGGGTTCAGGATCGCCGGCAGCCATGTGATATTTCTTTTTCAAATAACCTAATTCAACACTCATCTCAGCCTCCCTCAAGTCACATTTACCTTAATTGACCCGGTCATTATCGTTTACAATTACCGCACGGCACAAGAACTAATAAGGAAAAAAAAGTGGACATGCTGATTGAATCTTTGTTGCAAGCTCGCCTGCATGATCCGTTCGCTTTGCTCGGCTCGCACCGTGAAGCCAGTGAGTGGGTCATACGCTTTTATGAACCTCATGCCACACAAATTACTCTGCTGGACAGCGGTGAAACATTCAGAAAAATCCACTCTGCTGGTCTGTTCGAATGGCGCGGAACAAGCGAACCCGTACAACCCTACCGCCTGCGTATCAATCAAGGCACTGCATCACGCGATGTGTACGACCCCTACCAGTTCCCCTCTAATATTTCCGAGCAGGACTTATTTCTGTTCAGCGCAGGAAATCTTCACCAGGGCTATCGCATGCTCGGCTCACACGCGGTGGAAATTAACGGTGTAAAGGGAGTGCGTTTTGCTGTTTGGGCTCCGAACGCCGAGCGTGTCAGCGTGGTGGGCGAATTCAATAGCTGGGATGGTCGCCTTTACCCCATGCGTTTACATGGCTCCTCCGGGGTGTGGGAAATTTTCATTCCCGAAATTCAGCAACATGCCCTGTATCGTTATGAAATCCGCAATCGTGATTCCGGCAACATACTGACCAAGACCGACCCCTATGCGCAAGGCTATGAACTGCGTCCCGGCACGGCATCCCTGGCCGCGCCCGCCAATCAGCACCGCTGGCAGGATGATGCCTGGATGCAGAAACGCAGCCAGTGGGACTGGTTGCATGGCGCAGTCAATATTTATGAAATTCACCCCGGTTCCTGGAAACGCCATCCGGACGGCCGCTTCTACAGCTACAGCGAATTAGCCAGGGACCTGGTACCCTATGTCAAGGGTATGGGCTATACCCACGTTGAATTGATGCCGATTACCGAACATCCGCTGGGTGAATCGTGGGGGTATCAGTGCACCGGCTACTTTGCCCCCAGCAGCCGCTTCGGCTCGCCCGACGAATTGCGTCAACTGATCGATGCCTTCCATCAGGCCGACATTGGCGTCATTCTCGACTGGGTGCCCGCACACTTTCCGCAGGATAGCTGGGCACTGGCGCGCTTTGACGGCACAGCCTTGTATGAACATCAGGATCCGCGTCTGGGCTTTCATCAGGACTGGGGCACGCACATTTTCAACTTTGGCCGCAACGAAGTTAAAACCTTTTTGTTGTCCAGCGCACATTACTGGCTTTCCGAATTCCATTTTGACGGCTTGCGCGTGGATGCAGTCGCATCCATGCTGTATCTGGATTACTCGCGCAAAGCGGGGGAATGGATACCGAACAAGTACGGTGGCCGTGAAAATCTCGATGCAGTGGAATTCCTGCGCGAGATGAACATCATGGTGCACGACGAGTTTCCCGGTGCGCTAACCATGGCGGAAGAATCCACCGCGTGGCCGGGCGTATCACGCCCCGTCTATCTCGGAGGACTGGGCTTCTCGATGAAATGGAATATGGGCTGGATGAACGATACGCTGAGTTATTTTCAGAACGATCCGGTGCATCGTCGCTACCATCACAGCCAACTGACCTTCGGGCAGATTTATGCCTACAGCGAAAATTTCGTGATGCCTTTCTCGCATGACGAAGTGGTACACGGCAAGGGCTCGCTGCTGTCCAAGATGCCCGGCGATGCCTGGCAGAAATTTGCCAATCTGCGCCTGCTGCTGACTTATCAGATGACCAGTCCGGGGAAAAAGCTCAACTTCATGGGCAATGAAATTGCGCAGGGACGCGAATGGCAATCGAAGTGGGAGCTGGAGTGGTGGCAATTGGGTGAAGAGTCCCATCGCGGCGTACAGAACTTGACGCATGATCTCAACAAGTTGTATCGCACCCTGCCCGCTCTGCATGAACTGGATTTTCAGTCGGATGGGTTTTCCTGGATAGACTGTAACGATGCGGAGAAATCGGTGTTGTCCTACCAGCGTCGTGCGCGTGATGGCTCCACGGCGATCGTCGCACTGAACCTGACGCCCTTGCCACGCAAGCACTATCGCATCGGCCTTCCTGAAAAAATCAACTATCGCGAGGTGCTGAATAGTGATTCCAGCTACTACGCAGGAAGCAACCTCGGCAATGCGGGCCTGATTCAGGCGGAAGCCATTCCCTGGATGGGTTTACCCTGCTCTGCCGAAATCTCATTACCCCCTCTGGCCGGTGTGATTCTGGTACCCGAGGCGTAAAGTACGTATCCCGCCTCGCTGGCGGGATTTCGTCAAAATTGATCTGATGAGTTCACTACCATGTCAAAACTAACCCAATCCGCTGCCTGGCAGGCGTTGAAAACGCATTTTGCCGGCATTAAAAAGAGCCACATGCGTCAGATGTTTCAGGATGATCCGGCGCGATTCGACAAATTTTCGGTAAAATTTGGCAGCCTGCTGTTTGATTATTCCAAAAACCGCATCACCAGCGAGACCATGCGACTGCTGATCGCACTGGCCGAAAGTGCCGAACTTCCTGCCTATATCGAGCGCAAGTTTGCCGGTACCCGGATCAATACCACCGAACAACGCGCCGTGCTGCATACGGCGCTGCGCAACCGCTCAAACCGCCCGGTTTTTTACAATGGCGAGGATGTCATGCCTGAAGTACAGCGGGTATTGGGATTGATGCGGGAATTTTCCGATGCCGTGCGTAACGGATCACATACGGGACATAGCGGCAAAGCCTTTACCGACATCGTTAATATCGGTATCGGGGGTTCCGATCTCGGTCCGCTGATGGTCTGCGAGGCGCTCAAGCCCTATGCCAGCGCCAATCTGCGCGCCCATTTTGTATCCAACGTGGACGCGACACAAATCACCGAAACACTGAAAAAACTGGATGCGGAAACCACTTTATTCATCATCAGCTCCAAGACTTTCACCACCCAGGAAACCCTGACCAATGCACGCTCTGCGCGTGACTGGCTGATAGCACAACTGGGCGACCCGGCAGCGGTGGAAAAACATTTTGCCGCTGTCTCGACCAATCTCAAGGCGACGGCCGCTTTCGGCATCAATCCGGATAATGTATTCGAATTCTGGGACTGGGTCGGCGGGCGTTATTCGCTGTGGTCAGCCATAGGCTTGCCCATCGCGCTGTTTGTCGGCATGGATCGTTTCGAAGAGTTGCTCGCAGGCGCATATGAGATGGATGAGCATTTCCGCACCACGCCGCTGGAGCAGAATATTCCGGTGCTGATGGGCATGCTGGGTATCTGGTATGGTGATTTTTTCGGCGCGGGTTCCAATGCCGTGCTGCCCTATGACCAGTACCTGCACCGCTTCCCTGCCTATCTGCAACAACTGGATATGGAGAGTAACGGCAAGGGCGTGGATCGCGACGGCAATCAGGTCGATTACGATACCGGCATGGTAGTGTGGGGCGAATCGGGCACCAACGGTCAGCACGCTTTCTACCAGCTGATCCATCAGGGCACGCGCATGATCCCGGCTGATTTTCTGGCACCGCTGCATAGCCAGAATCCCGTCGGCGAACATCACGCCATTCTGCTCGCCAACTGTTTTGCGCAGACCGAGGCGCTGATGGTCGGCAAGACAACGGAGGAAGCACGCGCGGAACTGGAAGCGCAGGGCATGCAGGGAGATGAACTGGAAGCCCTGTTGCCGCACAAGGTTTTCCCGGGCAACAAACCGACCAACACCCTGCTGTTCGACCGTCTCGACCCCCACTCGCTGGGTATGTTGATCGCGCTCTATGA
>JAUSLX010000066.1 GCA_030645775.1 Gallionella sp.
CATCTTCAACCAGAATCCGTACGGCGCGCACGTCGTATAGCTCGTCAAAATCCAGATGCTTGCGTTTCATTTTGTTGATGATGCTGTAGATGTGTTTGGGTCGGCCCGTCACTTCGGCGGCTATTCCGGCCTGAGCCAGTAATTGTCTCAGCCGGGAGACCACCTCGGCGATGTAGTGTTCACGATCAACCCTGCGTTCATCCAGTAATCGGGCCACCTGCTTGTAGCGTTCCGGTTCCAGATAGCGCACGGAGAGGTCCTCCATCTCCCACTTGATTTGCCACACGCCGAGACGATTGGCCAGTGGGGCGAACAGACTATGTGTCTCTTGTGCAATCAGTTTTTGCTGTTCGGCGCTGGCCCCCGACAGATGACGCAAGGTCTGCGTGCGCTCGGCCAGCTTGATCAGTACCACGCGGATGTCCTCTACCATGGCCAGTAACATCTTGCGCAGGATTTCGACCTGTTGGTTCTTTTCGCCCTTTTTGCCCAGATGAGGCATCTCGCTGAATTGCCGGATTTGTTCCATGCGAGAAATGCCCTCGACCAACGTCACGACGTTGGCGCCGAACGCCATTTCCAGTTTTGCGGCCCAGTCATCCAGATATTCGGGAACCGCATGCAGGATGGTGGCGGTAACCGTTTCAAAATCCATATTCATACTGACCAGAATGCCTGCCGAACCCAGTGCGTGCTGTATCAGCGGTGCGCCGGTCAGTTCGCTTTGTCCGGCGTACAACGGCTCGGCCAGTACGCAAGCGCGCCGAATGATCTCAAGCTCTGCGGGCACGAAAGCGGGTGTCAGGGCTGCAAGCCAGGACGGGATGCCTTCGAACTTCCCGGTGGTTTTGGTGTGAATGGAAACCATGTTTTTAGAATTAGCCCAACATTTTCAGCAGTAAATTGCTTGCAAGTGCCAACAATAGCACGGCAAATAGTTTGCGCAACAATCCGATCTTCAGATGGTGGGTGGCTTTCGCGCCCGGCGGCGCGGTGATGACGCTGGCCAGGGCGACCCAGGCCAGGGCAGGCAGGTAGACAAACCCCAGACTGGGTTGCGGCAGGGTGTGGACGGCCAGGCCGGTGAAGATATAGCCCAGTATGCCGCCGACCGCGACCGGAAAACCGATGGCGGCGGAGGTGCCGATGGCATTGCGTAGCGGCACGTTGCACCAGAGCAGGAAAGGAATGATGAGCGTACCGCCGCCTATGGACACCAGACTGCTCAGGCCGCCGGTGATCGTGCCGGTGATGGTCATGCCCGTCATGCCGGGTAACTGGCGCGCGGCATGGGGACGCTTGTTGATCAGAATTTGCAACGCTGCAAAATACAGGAACAGCGCGAAAAACAGACCCAGGCCACGCGTCGGAATGGCGGCGGCGAGTAACGCGCCCAGCACTGCACCTGACAGAATGCCGGGAGTGATGTTGCGCACGATGCGCCAGTTCACCGCGTTGTGCTGGTGGTGTTTGCGCATGCTGGCGAGCGAGGTGAACAGGATGACCGCCATCGAAGTGCCGAGTGCCAGGTGCATTGTGTGTTCGGCGGGGAAGTGCTGCGCGTCGAAAAGCAACAGCAGCACAGGCACCAGTATGGTGCCGCCGCCGACACCGAACAGCCCGGCCATGAACCCGGCAGTTGCGCCGAGCAATAGATAGGCTGCGTACCATTCCATGTCAATCGCGCACCAGATTTTTCAGGATGAACTGCCACTCGGCAGGGTCCAGCGGGGTGATGGACAGGCGGTTGCCCTGTTGCAACGTGCGCATCCGCGCCAGTTCGGGATGCAGACGCAATTCAGCCAGCGAAATCAGCGCGATTTTCCTGACCAGTTGCACATCCACATTGAACCAGCGCGGCTGTTCCTGCGTGGCCTTTTCGTCAAAATACTTGCTGTCACGCTCGAATTGCTTGGCATCGGGATAGGCGGTGCTGCTGACCCGTGCAATCCCCGCGATGCCGGGTACTTTGCAGTTGGAGTGATAAAACAGCACGCCATCGCCTATCGTCATCTGGTCGCGCATGAAATTGCGCGCCTGATAATTGCGCACGCCGTACCAGGCTACACTCTGCTCGGGGAAGGAGGCGAGATCGTCAATGCTGACGTCAGCGGGTTCAGACTTCATTAACCAGTAGCGCATATTAAGTCCAGTAACGTACCATAAAGTATTTTACGTATTGATTATAAAGCATATAACATGATTCAGTGTCTTGTGGCATCCCACTAGGTTTAACAAAATCCACACCAGATTCGCACACTATTTCACACACTTTACACACGGATCATCTATGGCAAGGTTAACAGAGCGAGCATGTGCGGCAATAAAGCCAAAACCGACGGGCAACATTCTGCTTGGTGATGGGTACTCGGGCCGTTATTTATTCAATGGATTATTCACCTGCACGTTGAAGAACGGTTTCAATAAGTGCGGGTGATAGGAAATAGCCAAAACTCTGCCACGCGAGCAAGATCGGATGAACGGCGCTGACGAGCCCTTTTCGTTTTGCCGCCAATAAAATTCCTGCGCTACCAATTACGGAAAGTCCATGAGCGGCAGCAGCTTGGCG
This sequence comes from Gallionella sp., assembly GCA_030645775.1. Taxonomy (GTDB): domain Bacteria; phylum Pseudomonadota; class Gammaproteobacteria; order Burkholderiales; family Gallionellaceae; genus Gallionella. The sequence continues at coordinate 2,570 of JAUSLX010000066.1, forward strand.
TCCAAGGCGCTCATCCATTAAAACTGGTTCGGAGAGTTCAATGGCTAAGGAGATTGCGGCGATTTCTCCTTTGTCGAGCATGGGCATATTCCTGGGTAACGTCAGAACGCGTGAGTCTGCATGCACAGTCACTAAATTTGCATGGTGAGCTTCAGTGATAATCTGGGCGCCAGGTTTACTCATGTCACCGGTACATTCTTCATATACCGTTTGTGGGACGACAATTTCGCCAACCACTTGGCGCAACACATCGAGTAATCCGCTTCTGGCGAAAACGATCAGGGGACTGCTGTCTGCAACTACAAGTTTCACGAGGCTAGTAATTCCAGTTCGTGATCTAGCTCCTCGACAGTGTAATCAACCGATGGAATGCCCATGTCTCCCAAGTGCCCGATGAAGCTCTCGATCGGGATATTCGCCATTCGTGCGGCTTTGCCTAGACTTAAAACTTTGTCTGCAAAAAGGCGGCATGCAAGAGCAATTGATAATCCTTGGGTCAGGACATGCTCATCTAGCGGCACGGCAACAAAAATGGGGTGGCCATGCTTGGCGACAATGGAAAGTCGCCCTGACTCAGCGGTGCGTACCAAGTCGCCAGTTCGCTCCCTTAAATCACGTATGCTGAACGTTTCCATATTAAATCTCCCATTTATAATTGCGCTATCAAATGATAGCACAATATTTCATGTTGATTCACTTGGCGTTTATTGTGTGTTTTCAGGTCTGTGTGTCTGGGGGAGGATAGGAGCGTTGAACGGTTATTCCTGGATAAAACCACAAGTTTACAGCGCGTGAACTATTCGTCAGAAAGAGATGTTATAACGCGACTTGTTTGTTAGAATCACCAGTATCAACCAAACTACAGGAGAATCACAGTGACGGCACGTAGAACAAAAGAAGAGCGCATTGCCGCTCTGGAAGCGCAGATTCAAAAGCTTAAACAAGAATCTTCTGCGCCCAAAGAAATCAAGCTTACTAATGAAAACCACGGTATCACTGCGGCTATTTCCGCCATTGAAAATGCTGCGAAATTAAATGGCGTGTCCGTTGGCGATGTCATCAAGGCAATATCACGAATTAAACGTACCGGATTGAAGATTGAAAATCCTGTACGCAAATCCAAGCCATAGAACCGGTAAATTGCAGTCTCTGGTGGAGGTAAAATCGCGTGTAACCCACCCCGGGTAATTATTCGTCAAATTGCGGATAGCCGAAGCATCCTGTTGACTCACCATCAGAATGAAACCGACAGGTAGCACGCCCCCGCACTAATCTGTAGCACGATGTGTCTGACGGTGGGCGTCATCTAGCCGCCCGTCGCCCGTCGCCCGCCGCGAGACGGTGTTTTTGCAACCTTAAAACGCGAGCATCGTCATCTGATTCAAGCTCTTTGCCTATTTCTATAGTGACAGATATGACACAACGCGCTCTTCAGGCGGAAACCATACTCAGACAACGCGATCTCGCCAGGATGAAATGGATCGCAGCAGGATTGCTGGGCGCGGCAGCCTGTCTGTATGTCATCGGCAAGCTATTTGAGGGGCACAATCCGGCATGGGGCTATCTGGTTGCCTTTGCCGAGGCCGCGATGATAGGTGCAATGGCTGACTGGTTTGCGGTCGTGGCGTTGTTTCGTCACCCGCTGGGCGTGCCTATTCCCCACACGGCCATCATCCCCAGAAACAAGCGCGCTATCGGCAACAGTCTTGCTGATTTTGTGGTGGGGCAATTCCTGAGTGCCGAACTCATCGAACAACGGCTCAGGCGTTATGATGCCGCCCGGCACTTCTCGCAATGGCTGAGCCTGTCGGAGAACAGGATTAAAGTCGCAGGCTATCTCAATCAGGCCATCAGCTATGGCGTCAAGGTGCTGGATGACAGGCGTATCCACGACTTTCTGGCAGAAGCCGCCCGCAATAGGCTGCGTGCCATCGACCTGTCCGGGCTCATGGTCAATGGGCTTGAAATGATCAACCGCAATAACGGTCACCGCAAAATATTGCATGGCGGGCTGAATCGTTTTGCCGATTATGTGGAAAGCCCTGATAACACCGAGAAAATTTCCGCCTTCATCAAGGGTTGGAGCGAAAGTGCTTTTGTGCAAAGTATGATAGAGCCGTTCGTGCCGACCATCCGTACCGCCGTGGTCAACAAGCTGCGTGCCGCAGCCGAAGATGAAGCCAGCGGCCTGTACCTGGAATTTGACGAGCAAGTGCGCAATTATGTGCTTCGTCTGCAACAGGATTCCGAGTTGCGTGCATGGGTCAATCAGCAGAAAAATGCTGTGCTCGATCGCCCGGAGTTTGGTCATCAGATCGAATCGCTGTGGAGCCAGTTCCGCGATTGGGTGGTGCTCGACCTGTCGCATTCCGAGTCAGTTATCGCGGGCAAAATGGAAAATTTGCTCGATGAGCTCAAGCAGCATCTGGTCACTCACGAGGAGATACGTTCCTGGCTCAATGATCAAATTCGCGCCTCGCTGACCCGCGTCGCCCATGCCAACAAGGGTGTGATCGGTGATTTGATTCGAGAAGAAGTCGTTCGGTGGGACGATCGCTACATGGTCAACAGGCTTGAACTGTTTCTGGGTAAAGACCTGCAGTACATCCGCATCAACGGCACGCTGGTCGGCGGGTTGTTCGGGTTGGCGATCTATGTAGTAACAAAAATGGTGGCGGGGTAGGGTGGGCAGGTTGCCCACACTGCGTGACGTACGCGACCCGCCAATGAAAAGTGCGACCTTCCGGTCGCACTAAGCCCCCCGCCTGTGCCGTTGACCCAGCATCTCGAACCGTAATGTTCATTGCTGTTCTATTGATTCTCCTCGAAGGTAGAGCGTATCAGGCGACAGATCAATCTCGTCATTCCACACGACGGTACCGTTGGCAACATGTGCTGCCATAAAAAAATTGGCATCTGTCAACTGCGAAAAGGCAGGATATGCCAGATAAGGCTTCATATCGAACCGGCGGTGTTCTCCATTTGCGAAAACGGCCTCCAAAAAATAATCAGGTTGGGGCTTTACCTGCACAACATCGGGCGTCATCTCCGTACTCATTAGCGTAAGGGGTCAATTTTGAAGGGGGTCTGACCGCTGGTGGCAAGATACCAGTCGGCCATTAAGTCATCCTGGTGCAGTTCTATCCATGCCTGAACAAGCTTCATCTGTCGGGAAGGAAGGTTCCCTTCCAGCACTTCGCCGCCTGGAATGCCGATTGAGACTTTGAATTCGTTGTAGCGGATATGAATATGCGGCAAGTGGTGCTTGTCTGTATCGAGAACATACATCGACACCAGAATTCCATAGAACATACTGATGGTCGGCATGACATTACCTCGCAGAATTGAACGGCCACATTATAGCCAATTAGCTGGCGTTGTCTGGTGTGCTTTGATGGTCTCTGCTCGTTGAGCCGCCAATGAAAAGTGCGACCTTCCGGTCGCACCAAGCCCCCCGCCTGTGCCGTTGACCCAGCATCT
>JAUSLX010000068.1 GCA_030645775.1 Gallionella sp.
TTGGTATCGTAGTCAAAGATACCTCCGTAATTCAGCGCTGCGCAAGGCTAAATCTTGAAGTTGATTGTTAAGGGCATTGATTTGTTCGGCTTCCATGGTTTTGTCCTGAGCGGGTACGTGCTGAAAAGGGCGTAATTATAGCGCAAACAAGCCGAGCAACACCCCGCAAGCGATGGCGGCGAAACCGATGGAAATATGTTTGGCGAGCGTCCGTCCGCCCAGAAAAACCACCAGGCCGAATTTGAAGGCGAGATTGGCAATAAAGGCAATGGCGATGGCGGTGACGGTCTGATGCGCGCTTAACTGGCCGAGGTTAAACAAACGCAGGCTGGACAGGGTGATGGCATCGACATCGGTCAGCCCGGACACCAGCGCGACGATGTACAAACCCTGGGAACCGGCAATATCCTTCATCCAGGCAGCACCCAGCAACACGGCCACGTACAACAGGCCGAAGCCGATCGCGGAGTGCAATTCAGCGGGATTGCTGGTTTCCGGGATGAATAGCTCACTGGCCTTGTCCATCTTGCGCCAGTTGTACAGCGCCACAATCAAACCGAATGCCAGACCGCCTGCCAGCACCGGAAACAGGGTGGGCAGCGCGCCGTAGGCCACCACGGCGCTAAGGATCATCAAGCGCAGCAAGACCACTAGGCTGGCAATCAGAATCACCGATGCGGCCAGATAAGACATGGCCGGATTGAGCTTGCCCTGTTTCGCATAAATCAGCGTGGTCGCGGTGCTGGAAACGAGGCCGCCTAAAAATCCCAGCAACGGCGCACCATAGCGCGTCCCCACCACTTGCAGCGCGGCGTAACCTGCCAGACTGATGCCAGAGATCAGCACGACCATCAGCCAGGCTTGATGGGGATTAATGGCGTGATAGGGGCCGTAATCCTGATTGGGTAGGATGGGCAGCACGATGAAGGTCAGCACGGAAAATTGCAGCACGGCAACCAGATCGCGGCGCGTCAATTTTTGCGAAAATCCGCGCAGTTCGGGTTTGAAATAAAGCAGGGCCGTGATGCCGATGGCCAGCATCACGGCGAGTGTGGCCAGGCCGTACCAGACCATCGCACCCAGTCCGTAACAAAGCAGCAAGGCAATGACGGTGGTCGTGCCGGGGTCGTTGCCAAGACCACGGCGCAGTGACGCCACAGTTCCTCCCGAAGCCGAAGGGGGGGAGAGCGGGCGGGCGTGGCGACGTTCAAATGGAGCAATATCGTCCTCACTGACAGATATTTTCAGGTAGGCGGCGATAATCATGCCGGCCACGGCCAGCAAGCCGGCAATCAACATCCAGGGAGAATTCAGCCTGGCAGAAAGCAAGGCGGCCAGCGTGCCGAAAACGGCAACCAGCGCAAAAGTACGCAACCCGGCCTTGGCAGAAGGGTTGCGCTCACGCTCCAGGCCTATCAGCAAGCCGATAGCCAGACTGGTCAGAAATTGGGGCAGGGCATCGATGCCGTTACCTTGCAGAAAAGCAACTTCCATGGTGTCTCCCCTTTAAATCAGGATTGCGAATTGCGCTGCGGTGGGTTATTCACAGTCCTGTTTTTCACTCCCAATGCCGAACAATGAGTTGCAGACTCTGGTTGCCATTGTATTCATTGATGCTCAGGCTGTACACGGCATGGATTTGTTCAGGGAGTGGTTCGTTATGTCCGAACAGTATGGCTTCGATGGCCAGGCCATTGATCATCAGTCGCAGTTTGAGGTGTTTTTCACCAACCACACGCTGGCTCTGTACCCTGAAGTCATCGTTGAATTGTGGCGCCGGGAAACCTTGCCCCCACACTTGTTCATCCAGCAAACGGGCCGCATCCAGCGTCATTTCGGCAGGGGGCAGGGTGCCGTCGGTTTCGATACGGAGCAAGAGGTCGTTGGCGCTCAGCAGTTCGCTGGCGACTTGCTCGAAGGCAACGACAAATGCGGCAAAATCGGCCTCATTGATACTCAAGCCTGCGGCCATGGCATGCCCGCCGAATTTTTTGATCAGCGCGGGATGGCGTTTGCTGACCAGATCGAACGCATCACGCAGGTGCAGTCCGGCGATGGAACGGCCCGAACCTTTCAATTCCCCGTTGTTTGCCTGCGCAAAGGCGATTACCGGCCTGTGAAATTTATCCTTGAGGCGCGAGGCCAGTATGCCGATTACACCCTGATGCCAGGTTTCATCAAACAGCGCGAGGCTAAAACCGTCACTGGGATTGACCGATTCAAGCACCGCCAGTGCGCTGTCCTGCATATCGGTCTCGATACTGCGTCGTTCGCGATTGAGCGCATCCAGTTGCGCCGCAATCTGCAACGCGGCTGTCGCATCGTCAGCCAGCAGGCAGTTGATACCCAGACTCATATCGTCCAGACGCCCGGCTGCATTCAAACGCGGCCCAACGGTAAAGCCCAGATCCAGACTGGACACTTTGGCCGGTGTTTTTTTAGCTACCTGCAATAGCGCATTAATGCCGGCACAAGCCCGCCCCGTACGGATGCGTTGCAAGCCCTGCTGCACCAGGATGCGGTTATTTTGATCCAGCTTCACCACGTCAGCGACCGTTCCCAGTGCGACTAGGTCAAGCAACCCGGCCAGTTTAGGCTCATCCAAAGTCAGGAAAGCGCCGCGTGTGCGCAATTCGGCGCGCAACGCCAGCAGCACATAGAACATCACCCCCACGCCCGCCAGATGCTTGCTGGCAAAGGCGCAGCTAGGCTGATTGGGATTGACAATGCAGGCAGCGTCAGGCAGTGTATCGCCGGGCAGATGATGATCGGTGACGAACACTTGCATGCCCAGTCGATTGGCCTCGGCCACGCCTTCCACGCTGGCGATGCCATTGTCTACCGTGAGTAAAATATCGGGTTGCGATCGAGCGGCGAGATGAACGATTTCCGGGGTTAGTCCATAACCATATTCAAAACGATTGGGCACGATGAAATCAACCCGCGCCCCGAAAGCGCGCAAGCCGCGTACCGCCACCGCACAGGCGGTCGCACCATCGGCATCGTAATCGGCAATGACCAGTAACTTTTTCCTCGCGGCGATCGCGTTCGCCAACAAACGCGCCATTTCGTGCACATTTTTCAGGCCGTCAAAAGGCAGCAGATGCGCGAAGGAGGTTTCCAGTTGCTGGCTGGCTGTGATGCCGCGCGCCGCAAATATTTTCGCCAGGCTTGGCGAATAACCCTTGTGAATCAAGTGGTGCAGGGCGGCTATGGGAATTGCGCGTGGCGTGATTTGTGTCATAGGAATAATTCAAGCGCTTCAGGACGTTTCAGTTTAACACTCAGCGACGGTTTAGCATCAGTCGCTGTCAGCGGTGTGACAACGGTGCGCCATATCCTGGCAGACTAAATCAACTCAGCTTCGCCTGAACATCAGTTATTATTTGAACTGCCTATCGAAATACTCTTAATGCGAGCAGGCCTTTAGCAGCGATTAACGTGTGGCGAGTGGCATACAGCATTAAATATATTTTTTAAGCAATTGATTGCGATAATTTTTGTATAGAAGCAAGGATCATACTTCAAGCATGATATTACGAATGAAACACCACCACTTGGAATTGCTGCTGACTCGCGCAATGCCTTACGGCAAGCACAAAGGCATGTTGATCGCCGATCTGCCCGGGCAATATTTAAATTGGTACGCTCGGGTAGGTTTTCCGCCCGGTGAAATTGGTCAATTGTTGGCGCTGATGCAAGAATTGGATCACAACGGCTTGTCTTCGTTGCTTGACCCGTTACGGAAACGATAAATAATCGGTTGTAAGCCGCGAATATTACATACCAGCAATCAGTAGTGTCCGGCAATTTTGCCAAAACGGTTGTATAACATCATGATATTTAATGGGA
>JAUSLX010000090.1 GCA_030645775.1 Gallionella sp.
CGTCCAACCCGTCGGTCAGGTTCACCGCATTACTGGTCCCGACAATGACCAGATAGGTCAACGCGATAAAGGCGAAGGCGCCGAGCGGAAACACAAAGAACTTCATGAACGGCACGATCAACTCGGTTTGTGCCGGGAGCGTCGATGTTTCCCACAGATAAACCGCAACGATCAATGCGATGATGGACTGCCAGAACATTTTGGCTTTGGCCGACAAACCCTTGGGATTGCGATGCACCACTTTGCGATAGTCATCAACCCAACCGATCACGCCGAAACCCATCGTAGTAAACAACACCACCCATACGTAATGGTTATGCAAATCGCCCCACAACAAGGTGGTAATGGCAATCGATGTCAGAATCAGCGCGCCGCCCATGGTGGGCGTCCCCGCCTTGACCAGATGCGTCTGCGGCCCGTCGGTGCGCACGGATTGACCGATCTTGTAAGCGGTCAGTTTGCGTATCATCATCGGCCCGACCAGAAATGAAATCCCCAGCGCCGTCATGGCTGACAGCACAGTGCGCAGTGTGATGTAATTGAATACGCTGAAAAAACGGATATCCTGAGCCAGCCATTGTGTGAGTGCTAATAACATGTTTATTCCTTTGGGCAGTGGTAAGTCGTAAGTGGTGAGTGGGTGTTGCCTGCCCCACTTTCTACTGCCAACTCACCACTCACCAGATATTTCACTACGCGTTCCATTTTCATGAAGCGCGAACCCTTCACCAGCACGCTCGTGCCAGCGTGCAATTCTTTTTCCAACGCATTTTGCAAGTCTTCAACACAGTTAAAGTGTTGTGCTTCGCTACCAAATTCGCGCACCGCATTGCGGCTCAATTCACCCAATGCGTAGAGCCTTTCGATGCCGGCCTCGCGCGCCGTTATGCCTATCCCGGCATGAAAACTGGCGGCGTTTTCACCCAGTTCGCCCATATCACCCAAAACCAGCACACGACGGCCTGCAGCCTGAGCCAGCACCGCAATCGCGGCCTGCAACGAAGCAGGATTGGCGTTATAGGTATCGTCGATCACCACCGCACCCTGCCGTGCCGCCTTGCGTTGCAGTCTTCCCGCCACTCCGCTGAAATTTTCCAGTCCTGCGACGATGCTCTCCAGCGACAGATTCAGCGCAATCGCCGCCGCCGTCGCCGCCAGGGCATTGCGTGCATTGTGTTCGCCGGGGACTTGCAAATCCGCCGTAAAATCACCTGACGGAGTCTGCGCGATCAAACGCAACCCCGTTGCGCGCGGATGCCATACTCCGGACACATCTGCCTCGCTATTCAAGCCAAATTCCAGCAGCGAGTGCACGCTGGCCAGACTGCGCCACAACGGGGCATATGCATCGTCGGCGTTTATGATCGCGCTGCCCTCATGCTGCAAACCGGCGAAGATTTCCCCTTTGGCATGCGCCACCGCTTCCACGGAACCCATGCCTTCGAGATGCGCGCCGCTGGCGTTGTTGATCAGCGCGACTTGCGGGCGGGCAATTCGAGTCAGATAATCAATCTCGCCCGGATGGTTCATGCCCATTTCAATCACTGCATAGCGGTGCTGCGCGTTGAGCTTCAGCAGGGTGAGCGGCATGCCGATGTCGTTATTCAAATTGCCTTGGGTCGCCAGAACCGCATCATCACTGCCTGCCGCTGCGCGCAGAATAGCGGCCAGCATTTCCTTGACCGTGGTCTTGCCATTGCTGCCGGTAATCGCCACCAGTGGAATATCAAACTGATTGCGCCAGTGCGCAGCCAGTTGCCCTAAGGCAATCCGAGTATCACCTACAAGCATGATTGGAAATGCAGGATTCAGAGGTGATGTCAGCTTCTCAAAGCTGTCTTTATTGATTAAGGCCGCGACTGCGCCACTCGCTGCGGCTTGTGCGACAAAATCAGCCCCGTCAAAATGTTCGCCGCGTAATGCGATATACAAGTCACCCGCTTGCAGCTTGCGCGTGTCGGTAGAAACGGCGCCAAACTGCCCGTCCTGATCAGCTGCAATCAAACGCGCATTCAAGACCTTGGCAGCTTGCGTAAGCAACATCACAGCACACCTCCGGACTGACGCGCGGACCACTTTTTCAAAGCCTGAATCGCCAGGTCCATGTCGCTGAAAGGCTGCTTCACACCGTTTATTTCCTGATACGCTTCATGCCCCTTGCCTGCCAGCAAGACCGTATCGCCGCATTGCGCAAGCAGAACGGCGCGCTCGATGGCCGCTGCACGCTCAACGATGATTTCGTGGTTGCCCGCCTCCATAGCGCTCACCACTTCGGCTATGATCCGGCGCGGATCCTCGCTGCGCGGGTTATCGCTGGTCACGATGCATACATCCGAAAATTTCTCTGCTACCCGCCCCATCATGGCGCGTTTGCCCTTATCACGATCACCGCCACACCCGAATACACAAATCAGTTTTCCTGGCGCTTCGCCCTGCCCCAGACTAGCCTCGCGCAGCGCCAGCAACACTTTCTCCAGAGCGTCCGGCGTGTGTGCATAGTCCACAATGACAGCGGGCTGTCCCGCGCCACTCATTTTTTGCATCCGTCCCGCGACCGACTGCACTTTACCCAATGTGCGCACGCCGTCTTCCAGACTGACATCGCTCACCAGCAATACCGCCAGTGCGCCCAGCAGATTGGCCGCATTAAATCGCCCCAGCAACTCACTGTGCAGCTCCGCTGCCCCCCAGCTCGAACGTATTGCCAACTGCAAGCCTTGCATATTCATTTGCTGCAAATCTGCATACACCATGCGTATGCCATAGCGTTCAGCCAATTGCAGCGCGGCCCCAGTCTGGCCATAGCCGATAATTTCCATCTCCTGGTCTCGCAACTGCGCAGCCAATTTCACACCGAACGCATCATCCAGATTCACTACCGCGTACTTCAGCGCCTGCCAGCTAAACAAATGTCGCTTCGCCGCTGCGTAACTTTCCATATCCCCGTGATAATCCAGATGATCACGAGTCAGATTGGTCAGCAGTGCCACGTCAAAACGCACACCGTTAACCCGTCCCTGGGCCAGCGCGTGCGAAGACACTTCCATTGCCACGGATTGAGCACCCTCGCTCAGGTAATCTGCCAGCAGGCCATGCACGCTGATCGCATCCGGCGTGGTATTGGCCGTGGCCTGCAGCGCACCTGCAAAACCATTGCCCAGTGTGCCTATCAACGCACATTTTTTGCCGCACTCATTTAATGCCTGCGCAATCCAGTGACTGCACGATGTCTTACCATTGGTTCCGGTGACGCCCACCATCCACAACTTTTCCGATGGCGTACCGTACAACGCATCCGCCAGCTCGCCCGCCTTGTGCCGCAAGCCCTGCACGGCCATATTGGGCACATTCCACTGCGGATCCCACTCAAAATTCCGCTCTTCACGGGCATGGTCAGGCAAGAATTTTTCGTAGATCACCGCATTCGCACCCTGCGCAATAGCCTGTGCAATGAATTGACGCCCATCCGACTTTTCGCCCGGACAGGCGACGAAGGTATCGCCAAGACGCACCGCGCGACTATCCGCCACCAGTCTGTTGATTGGAAAGGAAGCCTGAATCTCCGCAATCCGCAATCCGAATTCATCAGACTTCCTCCCTGACGATTTCGACAGGTGGCGCAATCACATTATCCAGCGGCGCATCATTCGGCACATTGAGCAGATGTAATGCGGCGGATGTCACGCTGCTGAACACCGGCGCTGCCACCAGTCCGCCGTAATATTGCCCATTATTAGGTTCATCTATCATCACCGCGACGATCACGCGCGGCGCGGATACCGGCGCGAACCCGACAAACGAGGCGATATAGCGATTGGTGTAGTGGCGGCCGTCCAACTTATGCGCTGTGCCTGTTTTTCCTGCCACGCGATAACCAGCCACTTGCGCCAGCGGTGCGGTGCCGCCTGGCAGCACGACCGATTCCAGCATAATGCGCAACTCGGTGGCGGTTTTAGCGGAAAAGACCCTTTTACCGACAGCAGGCTGATCCAGCTTAAGCAGTGAGACAGGCTTCAATTCGCCGTCATTGGCGAACACGGTGTAGGCGCGCGCCAGTTGCAGCAGATTTACCGAGATGCCGTGCCCGTAGGACATGGTGGCCTGTTCGATTGGTTTCCAGTTTTTGGCATTGCGCAACATGCCGACGGCTTCACCCGGAAAATTGCTGCCGGTATGTTCGCCGAATCCGGAAGTTGAAAAAGTCTGCCACAGCACACTGGAATCCAACGACAGGGCAATTTTCGCGGAGCCGACATTGCTGGACTTCTGGATGATCTGTGCCACAGTTAAACTCGGTTCCGGATGGGTGTCATGTATCTTTTTATTACCCACCGAAAAAATGCCATTTTCTGTGTTAATCAGCGTACCGGGCCTGATATTTCCTGCCTCCAGGGCCGCCGCGATGGTAAACGGCTTCATCGTTGAACCCGGCTCGAACACGTCTGCAACAGCGCGATTGCGCATGGCCTGCGCGCTGATGCGGGTACGATTATTCGGGTTGTAGCTTGGATAGTTTGCCAGCGCCAGCACTTCACCGCTGCGCGCATCCAGCACCACAATGGCTCCCGCCCTGGCTTGATGCTGCTGAACAGCCAGTTTCAATTCACGATAGGCCAGGTGCTGCACATTGCCATCCAGGCTTAGCGCAATATCGCTGCCCGGTTTGGGAGGGCGCAAGCCGCCGGCATCCTCAACGATATGTCCGCGCCTGTCCTTGATCACACGCTGGCTACCCAGTTTTCCGGCCAGTTGCTCCTGCAAAACCAGCTCCAGCCCCTCCTGCCCGTTGTCATCCTGCCCGGTAAAGCCCAGTGTCTGTGCAAATTCCTCACCCGCCGGGTAATAACGCCGATATTCGCGTTGCAAGGAAATGCCCGGCAGATTAAGTCTGGTTACATTCCCCGCCTGCTCAGGCGGCAACTGCCTCTTTAAATAGACAAAATCGCGTGAGCTATCCGCGAGGCGTTCCCGTACTTCACTCACGCGCATACCCAATGCTTGCGCCAGCTGTTTGAGCTGCTGCTCATCAATTCTGGCTACACCGGCCTCATTGATCCTGATATCCGACGGGCTTGCCCATACCGACTCCACGGGAGTACTGACGGCCAGCGGCTCGCCGTTGCGATCAGTCATCATGCCGCGATGTGCGTTTACCTCAACAACCCGGCTGTAGCGCTGCTTGCCCTTTTCCTGCAAAAAATCATCGTGTATACCCTGCAGATAGACGGCACGTCCCAGCAAAGCTGCCAGCCCCAACAACAACAACACAAATAGCACGGTCGCACGCCATCCCGGCAGCCTTGCCGTGATAGTGTCTTTTGTGCTGGCTGCATAATTCATGGTTGCCCGTTTGCTCCGCCGTTAGGACTGACGCGTATAAATTTGACCTGCTTCGGCAATTGCATTTGCAACTGCCGCGATGCAATTCTTTCCACTCGCGCCGGGGTTGCCAGGGTGCTTTGCTCCAATTGCAACTGCCCCCACTCAACTTCCATTTTGTGAGCGCGCTCTTTTTCCTGCTGCAATGCAACGTATAACTTGCGCGCCTTGTGCTGTGAAGTGACTACGCTCAACGCGCCCAGCACCACCAGAATCAGCAACAACCCGCTCACCACGCCGCTACGCCACATCACTGCGCTCTGCCACACGCATCGTCGCACTGCGCGCGCGCGGATTAGCCTGCAACTCCGCCTCACCCGCGCGCACCGCCTTACCCACTCGCTTCAGCTTTCCCCGCGGCACTTCGCTGGCACGTATAGGCACATTACGCGGCAATTTGTCAGCATCATGCATAGCGCGCATAAAGTGTTTGACCATACGATCTTCCAGCGAATGGAAGCTGATCACCACCAGACGTCCGCCCGTTTTCAGGTGCGCGACGCACTCGGGCAGAACATGCTCTAGCTCTTCGAGTTCCTGGTTGAGATAAATCCGTATAGCCTGAAAGGTGCGTGTCGCCGGATTTTTACCGGGCTCACGGGTACGTACCGCCGTGCTAACCAGCTCGACGAGCTGCCGCGTGGTTTCGATGGGTTGAATCGCACGCGCAGCAACAAGCGCTCTTGCAATCTGCTTAGCAAACCGTTCTTCGCCGTAATCACGTATAACCTCCGTCAGCAGACCCTCGTCCACCGTTTCTAACCATTGTGCTGCCGTTAGCCCGCTACTCGTATCCATGCGCATATCCAGCGGCGCATCGAACCTGAAACTAAATCCCCGCTCTGCCTCATCCAACTGAGGCGATGACACACCCAAATCCAGCAAAATTCCGTCGACCCGCTCAACGCCCAGTTCGCCCAGCACATCCGCCAGCCGCGTAAAACCACTATGCTCGATATGAAAGCGTGCATCTCGCCACAGCCGGCCGTGTGCCACTGCTGTCATGTCCTTATCCAGCACGATCAAACGACCTTGCGGGCCTAACCGCTGCAATATTTGTGCGCTGTGCCCACCACGTCCAAAGGTGCAATCCACGTAAATACCTTCCGGCTTGATGGCGAGCGCGTCAACCGCCTCGTGCAACAAAACGGTGGCATGAGTCAGCTCATCAATCACAATGAAAAACCTTCCAGCTCGGGCGGCAATTCGCTATTCATCAGTAGCAGCGCGGCCTGTTGCTGTGCCTGCCATTTCGCTTCATCCCACAATTCAAATTTGTTGCCCTGACCAATCAGCATCACGCTTTTATCCAGCGCGGCATAACTGCGCAATACAGGAGAGATCAACACCCGGCCTGCGCCGTCCATCGCTACATTTTCCGCGTGCCCGACCAACAGACGCTGCAAGGCACGGCTGCGTGGATTAAAGGAAGAAAGCTTGTTCAGTTTGTCGCATATCGGCAACCATTCCGGCTCAGGGTAAACCAGCAGGCAACCGTCGGCATCAGCCGTCAGCACCAAATTACCGGCGCACGTACTCAGCAGCACATCGCGATACCGTGCCGGTATTGCGAGCCTGCCCTTGCCATCCAGATTGAGTTGCGCTGCCCCCTGAAACATTTCCACCCCCCACAATTACCCACTATTCACCACTTAACCCCACTATATTAAAAATATATCAGGCGGTCAAGCGAAAAAACAGATTTTTTCTTTAAAAGACAAGGAGTTAGCGCAAAAAGCTAAGGAAATATAAATATGCTTAAAAAGCAATGGATTGCATAATTAAGCTAAAGTTGTTTGTAATGAGGGAGGTCTGTTTCAGGCCGGATTAGCCAGAAATGATGGCGAGGAATAAAGTCTGTCGGGTGAGAATAAAGTCTGTCGGAGATTGCACAATTCGAAGACCAGCTTGCATGCTACCGGTGACAAATACGGGGCAAACCTAAATAGCAAGCAAGGAAGAGGAGATTATTTCGTTCGTTTGATGGTCAGAGAAGCCCGACGTCTTCCTCAAAACCTTTGCACTCGCTTGATCAGCCAATAAATGCCAATTGCTGTCAAACAGCGTGCAACACTTTCCAGATTAGGGGTGGAAACAGCGTCCAATAGTTTCCACCTCAGTATGTAACCATCCGGCGTTTGAGCCGGGGGTATCTGGAGTGTTTTATATGGACATCATTTACGAAATCCGCCGCCGTTATTCGGTGCAGAAACAAACCGTCTCGGCCATTGCACGCGAGATGGGCCTATCCCGCCCGACGGTGCGCAAGCATCTCAATACCGTAGCGGAACCGAAATACAACCGGAAGCAACCTGCATCACCCAG
>JAUSLX010000094.1 GCA_030645775.1 Gallionella sp.
CGGCAGGTTTTCACGCAGTGAGCCCACCGCACTGACCGAAATGATGTCGGTCACGCCCAGGCGCTTCATCGCGTCGATATTGGCGCGAAAATTGATATCCGAAGGTGAAATACGGTGTCCTCTGCCGTGACGCGGCAGGAAAGCAATCGGTTGCCCGGCCAGTTCGGCGAGCAGCACTTCGTCCGACGGTTCGCCGTAGGCTGATTCCGCCCTGACCCAACGTGGGTTTTCCAGCCCCTCGATATGGTAAACACCACTGCCGCCAATTATGCCTATCATGAGTGTTTATTCTCCCAACATGGATTTGTAGATGAAATTTTGCAGCACGGTCAGATCCATGCTCACGCTTTGCACAAACTGCATGCCATGCATGACCCCCTCGTTCCCCGTCTGGCTATCGTTCTCTGCATGTAAATTGCGTATAACCGACGACACCTGAAATACCTGATTTTCTCCGCCAACCTGCATACGCAAACCCACCGTTACCGCGTCGCCCACCTGACCAAAGGCTTTGCCGGCATGAATACGCGCGCCGGAAATACTCATATCCTCAATGATGGCAGGCACTTTCAGCCCGGTAGCCGCCGAATCAACAGAACACACCAGCCTGAGCTTGATGCGCACCGAACCGCGCATATTGGTCGTCTTGACCTGCGGAGGAAAAGCCAGATGCAGATAAGGGTAAGGGGTCAAACAAACGCTGATCACATTGCTGCTGAATTCGTAGGTTTTTGTGCCTGAAAAACCACGCACCAGAAACCCGACCCCTTCCTTGATGAAACTCAGCTTATCGCCCTGCCGTGGATGGGATACCAGCACGCTTTTTTTATTCATGAAACCGATCAGCTTGACGAAATAACGTTGTTTCCCCGAGGAAAAATCCTGCAATTGCAGCGTGTCGCCGATGGCTAGCTTGATGGACGGCAATTCCTCGATTTGTTCCACCGGAGTGTGTTTCCCGGCAACCGGCTCGGCTGACACAGGCTTCCGGCTGGCGGCCTCATCCCTGCCCTCGCGAAACAAACCATCCACACACAGTGCGTCAACTTGCTGTTGCGACTCGATCAGCGCGCCCTCGCCCAGCAGCAGGCGGCCGAATTTATCGTACACCGACCACGCCAGCGGTTTGCCAATCTCAATCTCAGTCTGTTTGACTGGCTGCAGCTTATCATCCATACACTTCCCCCCTGTTACACCCGGACGGGCACACGTGCCGTCAGCGCGCACATCAATTCATAGCTGATGGTTCCCGCAGCTGTCGCCACCTGTTCTATCGGCAACCCCGCACCCCACAATACGACCTCGCTCCCCGCCCCGGCTTGCGGCAGGGCCGTCAGATCCACGTACAGCATATCCATCGAAACGCGCCCCAGCAATTGTGTCTGCTGCCCGTCCACCAACACCGGCGTGCCGTTTTGCGCATGACGCGGATAGCCGTCGGCGTAGCCGCAGGCGACAATGCCGATGCGCATGGAACGATCCGCACAAAACAAGCCGCCATAGCCTATCCGCTCGCCTGCAGATAAATCCTGCGTGGCAATGATACGACTGCTCAGGGTCATCGCCGGCTTCAAACCCATGGACTGCGCGCTGATTTCGGCAAACGGGGACGCACCATACAGCATGATGCCGGGACGCACCCAGTCGCCGTGCGTGGCAGGATAACGCAATAACGCAGCAGAGTTGGCCAGACTGCGCGCACCGCGGTACGCGGACGCCACCTCATTGAACAGTTCCAGTTGCCCGGACACGCCGCGCGCTTCGTCTGCGTCGGAAAAATGACTCATCAGCGTAATTTCGCGTATCGCCGCATGACGACGCAATGTTTCCATCGCTTCCGCCACCTGGGCGGGCGCAAAACCCAAACGGTGCATGCCGCTATTGACCTTGAGCCAGACATCCAGCGCGGCGCGCCTGGGATATGCGTCCAGCAACGCGATCTGCCAGACACTGTGTATCACGCAGGTCAGTTCATATTCGGCAACCCGTTCCAGATCGGATGCGTCGAAAAATCCTTCCAGCAACAGCAGAGTCTGGCGGTATCCCGCCTCACGCAGGCGCACGGCATCCTGTATGTCCAGCAGCGCAAAACCATCCGCATCCGCCAGCGCTTCTGCCGCACGCAGCAAGCCATGACCATAGGCGTTCGCCTTGATGACAGCCATGATGCGTGCCGAGGTGGCACGACGGGCAACATGCAGATTATTTTCCAGCGCATTCAGATCAATGTGTGCTTGTATGGGACGCGGCATGAATCTTCTGTTTCAACGGGATTTCAATTGCGCAATGATAGCAGGGGCGATACTTTCGTGATATAAAACGAATTGATAAAAATACCCCCCAAGTTGTATGAATCTCGGCTTCTACATCATCCTCGCGGCACAATTCCTGTCCGCACTCGCCGACAATGCGTTGTTGTTTGCCGCCATTGCATTGCTGATGGAGCTCAATTCGCCGGGTTGGCACACGCCGGTGCTGCAACAGGGGTTCATCGTCTCCTACATTGTGCTCGCCCCGTTCGTCGGCGCTTTCGCCGACTCGCTGCCCAAAGGGCGGGTGATGCTCATCAGCAACACCATCAAGTTCGCCGGCTGCATCGCCATGCTCGTCGGCGTCAATCCATTAATCGCCTACGGGC
>JAUSLX010000099.1 GCA_030645775.1 Gallionella sp.
AAATTTCCGAACCTAAGTTTTGTTAAACAGGTTGGCGGGATTGCCGGGTGGTCGCGGTTCTGTCCACATTTCACTTGGAATAATCGTGACCATGACTGAAATCAAAGGTATTGCTGAGGAAAATTGTCCTCTGTCCAGTAATAAATTCCCTCTGTTGCGCCGACTTTCCGCCGTCAGCCTGGTGGTCATGCTCGTCACGGCCGGCATCCTGATATTTCTGTATCGGGCGGAGCGGCTTGCCGAGCACACTTTGAGCGCAGAGCAGAGAAACAAGCAGACAGCGAGCTATCTCGTGCAGTTACTGGACGAGAAAATTGCCGGTTTGCTCAGTAGTCGACACGAGCAGAATGCACAGACACTAAAAATAAACCCCGATATCCCATTGTTCACTGCTGCGCTGAAGCAGATACGGACAAATAATTTCGCCAAACTGAAAATATACGATTTGTCGGGCGTTACTCGCTATTCTTCTGTTCAGGATGATATTGGCAAAAGCAGTGACCGTCCCGAGTTGTTGGCAAGAGCCTTGTCAGGTGAAACGATCCACCAGATTGATTTTCATGCCTCGTTTCATAGCCGATATGGCGAACTGCACGGCGTGCATGTTTCCCGGATATATATGCCGCTGATTCAGGCAGGAAAACGTATGGGGGTCATCGAGCTGGATGACGATGTCACCTCTATTTTCAAACAGTTTCACTACAGTACCCTTTGGATTGCGCTGATTATATTTACTGCCTTTGCCGCGTTGTATGCAGCACTATTTTTCGCCGTTTCCAGAATAGATCGCGCCGTAGGCAAATGGCAGAAAAATATTGCCGACAGCGAAGCCGCACTCAAGGAGTCGCAGAATATTGCCGGTCTCGGCAGTTATGTTTTGAATGTACGCAGCGGATTGTGGAAGAGTTCCGAGGTGCTTGATCAATTGTTCGGGATAGATGCTGCATATGAACACACCATTAAAGGATGGGAGCGCCTGATCCATCCCGATGACCGCGCGATGGTAGTGGACTATTTTCATAATGACGTCATCGCTCAAGGCCAGGCATTTGATAAACAGTTCAGAATTATCCGGCCCAACGATCAGGCTGAACGCTGGTTTCATGCATTGGGAAAACTGCAGTTCGACGCACGGGGACGCACCGTGAAAATGCACGGGACAATTCAGGACATAACTCGGCGCAAACTGGCCGAAGATGCGTGGCGCGTTGCCGCCGTGGCGTTTGAAACGAATGAAGCGATCCTGATTACCGATGCACGTTCTACGATAGTACGGGTCAATAGAGCCTTTTCGGAAATTACCGGCTACAGCGCAGAGGAGGTGCTGGGGAAAAATCCGCGCATCATGCATTCAGGCCGCCAGAGCAAGTATTTTTACGTCGTGATGTGGCAACAGTTGCTGCACACGGGCTTCTGGGCTGGTGAAATATGGGATAGACGCAAGAATGGCGAGATTTATCCTAAATGGATGACTATCACCGCAGTTAAAAACCAGCAGCAGGAAACGACTAATTATGTAGCCATTTTCAGCGATATTACCGAGCGTAAAAAAACCGAGGGGGAGATTTTTAATCTGGCATTTTATGATGCGCTGACCAAATTGCCCAACCGGCGTTTGTTCCTCGATCGTTTGCGCGCCGCGTTGGCCGCATCCGTTCGCCACCACGATTATGGTGCCATTTTATTTATCGATATGGACAGATTCAAGGCGCTTAACGATACCCTGGGGCACGAGTATGGTGATTTGTTGCTGGTAGAAGTGGGCTTACGTATCAAGGCCTGTGTTCGTGAAATGGACACGGTGGCAAGATACGGCGGGGATGAGTTTGTGGTGCTGATTGATGCCTTGAGTGATGACAGTGATGCAGTCACGCGCAGAGTCTCGCTGGTTGCCGAGAAAATTCGCGCAGCGCTGGAGCTGCCTTATAAACTCAAGGGACATGAGCATCACAGCTCACCCAGTATCGGTATCAGCTTGTATCGCGGTCAGGAAGAATCGCCTGAGAGATTGATTGAACACGCCGACATGGCGATGTACCAGGTAAAGAAATCCGGGCGAAATGGCGTGCGATTTTTTGATCCTGTCATGCAACATGACATGGCCACGCACGATACCCTGGTGAATGATTTGCATCACGCGCTGGCGTTGCATCAACTGCAACTGCATTACCAGGTACAGGTGGACAAGGAAAATCGTCCCGTGGGCGCGGAAGTATTCCTGCGCTGGCGGCACCCGGAACACGGCGTAATCATGCCCGCTCAATTCATTCCGGTTGCTGAAGAAAGTTCGCTGATTATCGATATTGACCGCTGGGTACTGGGAGCGGTCTGTCAGCAACTTGCTGCGTGGGGTAAATATGATAGGACGCGTGACCTGACCCTGACCGTAAATATCAGTGCCAAATTATTCGCTCAGCCCGATTTTGTGAATGAAATTGCCGTGATGTTGCGCGCGCATCAGGCAGAACCCACGCGTTTAAAACTTGAATTGTCAGAAAGACTGGTGCTGACGGATGTAAACACCTCGATGGCTAAAATTCAGGCATTAAAGAATCTGGGTGTCAGATTGTCGATGGATAATTTCGGTACGGTGTATTCATCGCTGTCTTACCTGAAGCAACTTTCTCCGGATCAGCTCAAAATACATCGGGATTTCATACAAGGCATTGGAATGGAAGGTAATGATGCGTTGCTGGTGAAGACGGTCGCCAATCTGGCAAAATCTCTGGAATTGAGCGTGTTTGCCGAAGGGGTGGAGACTGAGGAGCAACGAATTTTACTCGATAGCTATAACTGTGATTCCTATCAGGGTTATCTGTTTGGCAAGCCTGTGTCTATCGAAGAATTTGAGGTAATGCTTGAGAGGCTGTAGGACTATGGCTTTCTCGGGCTTGACGAAACAGGACTTCCGGCACAGTATCAAGCGTAATATTTTTTTCGGTGAATTTGCTTGCTGTTATTGGCTTTATTGGCTGATGCTCGAAGAAAATATCGGACACTTGTGAAATAGATAAACAGGGTGCTGCGATGAAAAAGTATTTTCCGGCAATAACGAGGGCAGTTTTTTTTCACGCCGGCATCCGGGCAACCTTCATTGGAACCGCGCTTGTCATTATGCTTCCTGTGTGTGCCGCAGCCGAATCGTCTGATGCACAGGCGGATCTGACGGGTTTGTCCATTGAAGAGTTGCTCAACGTCGAGGTATCCACCGCTTCTAAATTTCCGCAAAAAACCATGGATGCACCGGCTTCCGTAACGATTATCACTGCCGCAGACATCAAGATTTACGGCTATCGCACACTGGCCGATCTGTTGAAAAGCGTGCGCGGCATGAACGTCGCCTACGACCGAAATTATAATTATTTGGGTGTGCGCGGCTCGGGCAGAACCGGGGATTTCAACAGTCGCACGCTGTTGCTGGTAGACGGATGTCGTATCAATGATCCTGTTTATGACACCGCCGCAATCGGCACCGAGTTTCCGGTGGATCTTGGACTGGTCGAGCGGGTTGAGGTGGTGCGCGGTCCCGGCTCTTCAATTTACGGCAGCAATGCCGTACTCGGCGTCATCAACGTCATTACTAAACGGGGACGTGATCTCGACGGACTGGAGGCGTCGGGTGAACTTGCCAGCTTCGGCACCGACAAGGAACGCTTAAGCTATGGCAAACACTATGAGAACGGCGCCGAGTTGTTGCTGTCAGTATCAAAATATCGCAGTACCGGCCAGGATTTGTTTTTCCCGGAATTCAATTTCCCCGCCACCAACAACGGTATTGCCCGTAATCTGGATGGCGATCGCTATCAGCGTTTTTTCGGTAAGCTGGCCTATGCGGGTTTTAGTCTGACCGGCAGCTATTCCAGCCGGGACAAGGCTGTCCCGACTGCAGCCTATGCCACGGAGTTCAATGATCCCAACCTGTGGATAAACGATGGGTTGGCATTCATGGCCTTGGAGTATTACGGGGAGCTGGGCCGCAGTTGGGATCTTTCTGCTCGTGTGTTTCAGGGACGTTATTCCTACGAGGGCATCTATCCCTATACAGGCGCGCCCATTACCCTCAACAAGGACACGGCACAGGGCAATTGGTGGGGTACCGAGATGAAGTTCATCGGTAAATTCGAAAAGCATCAGCTGGTGGCGGGAATGGAATACCAGGATAGCTTTCGGCAGGATCAAAGCAATTTCAATCTCGCACCTTACACGCCCATTCTGGACGACAAGCGCAGCAGCAAGCGGGAGGGACTGTATATTCAGGACGAAATTACCCTTAACCGGGGGCTGTTGCTCAACGCCGGGCTGCGTTACGACCACTATTCAACTGCAGGTGCCACCGTCAATCCGCGCCTGGGTTTGATCTGGAGCCCGGTTGATACGACCGCTCTCAAGTTTCTCTACGGCACGGCATTTCGCGCGCCCAATGTTTATGAACTGTACTACGCGTCGAGCGGCAGCCAAAAGGCAAACCCGGTACTCAATTCGGAGAAGATAAGCAGTTACGAATTTGTCGTCGAGCACAGCCCCCGGCAAAATTTTCGTCTCAGTGCCGATGTGTATAGCAACAGGATCAGCAACAACATCAACCAGATCACCGATCCGGCAGATGGCTTGCTGGTGTTCATCAACGCAGGGCAGGTTGATGCGCATGGCGTCGAATTCGAGGTGGAACGATTGTGGGAAGGCGGCTTGCGGCTGCGTACCAGCTATGCATGGCAGATCAGCCGCGAAAAACTAACCGGTGCCGAACTGGTTAATT
Organism: Gallionella sp.; assembly: GCA_030645775.1. Classification (GTDB taxonomy): domain Bacteria; phylum Pseudomonadota; class Gammaproteobacteria; order Burkholderiales; family Gallionellaceae; genus Gallionella. The sequence goes on from JAUSLX010000099.1 coordinate 4,757, forward strand.
CGCCCAGACACCTGGTGAAGCTCAATAGTTCCTTGCCGGTGTGGGGAGACAGGTTGCGCACGGGGCTGGAGCTGCAATACACCGGCGGCCGCAAGACACTGGCAGGCGGGATTGCCAATGGACATCTGCTCGCCAATCTGACCTTGCTCAGCGAGCAACTCACAAAAAATCTTGAGCTTTCTGCAACCCTTTCCAATTTGTTCGGCACCCGTTATAGCGACCCTGGCGGGCAGGAACATGTTCAGGATTTGATTGCCCAGGATGGCAGAAGCTACCGACTCAAATTGATTTACCATTTCTAACGTGTGGGGCTATTCTTGAGCAGATTCATTTGCAGGTCTGGCGGGTGCCCGCCAAAATGTCCCTCGGGTTTTTACCAGCGATTTGCCGCTTGCGGCTTAGTCGATTGCTTATGCAAAGCCAACCTGACATTTATCATGCTGCTTGTCCTGACCTTGTTCCTGACAGTGACTTGCGCTGCTGCGCAGGCATCGCCAGCCAAGGAATACGAAGTCAAGGCGGCCTTCATCCATAATATTGCCAAATTCGTCGAATGGCCTCCCCGCAGTGCAGGTTCGCTCAAGTTGTGTGTTATCGGACAGGACCCGTTCGGCAGCGCACTCGATGCGCTTGATGCAAAACCCATCGGCGACACGGTGTGGGAAGTATTGCCCGTCAGGCTCAATAGCAACCTGAGAGGGTGTGGGGTGCTGTTCATCCCGGCATCCGAGAACAATAATCTTAAGCCGATACTGACGAGTATTCAGGGAAGTGCCGTGCTGACGGTGGGTGATGCCAAGGGCTATGCCGAACAGGGGGTGATGGTCAATTTCTATTTGGAGCAGAACAAGGTGCGCCTTGAGATTAATAAAGATGCAGCGGGGCGCGCTGGTTTAAAGATCAGCTCGCAATTGTTGAAACTGGCACGCATCGTTGCGGAATCAGGAGAAATAAAATGAGAATTCCTGATTCGTTCAGGGATGCAACCCTGCTGAGTAAGCTGCAACTTATTGTCTTATTCGCGACGGCGGGTGGCACGCTGTTTGCGCTGCTATTATTATTTGCCCAGCAATGGTTTTTGCAACGCAACGAACTGGCAAACAACGTGCGCGCCCAGGCTGCCATTGTTGCGATTAACGGCTCGTCGGCGCTGTTGTTCGATGACCGCCGTGCGGCGGAGCAGACGATGGAGGCGTTGGCCGCCATCGATAACATCGAATACGCGGTGATAATCGACAACAGTGGAAAATATTTCGCTGACTATGCACGACCGGGCGTGCCGATCGCAATCCATCATCATTCGGTCTCGGAAGGTGGGGCAACTGTCTATACGATGAATCATCTCGAAGTCGTGGTTCCCATCGTTTTAAAACAGGAGCAAATCGGCACAATCCATGTGATATCCAACCTGGCACCGGTTTACAACAGGTTGATGTGGAGCCTGCTGGTGACCGTCATCGCAGCAATGGGCGCATTTTTGGCCGTAGTGATGTTGCTGAGACGATTGCTGCCGGTCATTACCGATCCCCTGCAAGACCTGGTCGGACTGATGAATGCGGTTTCCCTGGATAAAAATTACACCCTGCGGGCGAAGCTGCAAGGCCGTGATGAACTGGGCGTTCTGGCGCAGGGATTCAATGACATGCTGGCGCAGATCCAGCAGCGCGACGAGTATCTGGCGCGGCATCAGGAGCATCTGGAGGAAGAAGTCGTTAAGCGCACTGCCCGTCTGACCGAGGCCCAGCGCATCGCACATCTGGGCAACTGGGAGTGGGATATTGTCAGTAACATGCTGGACTGGTCGGATGAAATCTACCGCATCTTCGGCCTGACGCCGCAGCAGTTCGGTGCAACCTACGATGCGTTCCTGCACGCCGTGCACCCGGAAGACCGGCAGTCGGTGGACGAAGGTGTCCGCGATGCGCTGGAAAAAAATATCCCTTACAGCCTGGATCACCGTATCTTGCTGCCGGACGGTTCGGTGCGTTACGTGCATGAGCAGGCCGAGGTGTTGCGCGCTGAGGACGGACAGCCCGTCAAAATGCGGGGAACCGTTCAAGACATCACCAAGGATAAGCTGGCTGAGGAAAAAATCCGCGAAAGCGAGGCACGCTATCGGGGAGTATTTGAGTACGCTGACGATATCATTTACCTCCTGGCTCCGGATGGGACGTTCAATTCCCTCAGTCCTTCGTTTGAACGCCTGACGGGCTGGCAGCCACAGGAATGGCTGGGTAAATCCTTTGCGCCCATCATTCACCCGGACGATTTGGCATACGCACGCACGGTGTTTCAGAATGCCCTTGACGGCCAGTCCACGCCGCTTTTCGAACTACGCATCGCCAGAAAGTCCGGCGAATATTTCGATTCGGAACTGAGCCTGGTGCCGGTGAGTCCGGGCGGAAAAATTGCCGCGATTGGCATCGCACGGGATATCACCGAGCGCAAGCAGGCCGAACAGGAAATCCTCCGCCTCAACGAGATGCTGGAAACCAAGGTGCTGGAGCGGACAAAGCAACTCATGGCGGCACAGGAAGAACTGGTGCGCAGCGAGAAGCTGACTGTGCTGGGGCAGGTGGCCGGCAGTGTCGGGCATGAACTACGCAATCCGCTGGGCGTGATGAATAACGCCGTGTACTTCCTGCAAACCGTGTTGTCGGATGCGGACGAGACTACCCGCGAATACTTGAACATCATCAAGGACGAGATCGCTGCTTCCGAGCGAATCG
>JAUSLX010000103.1 GCA_030645775.1 Gallionella sp.
AAGCTACTCCGCGTGGATTACTTGGAATACAACTCAACCACGAGATGCTCGTTGATGGTTGCAGGCAGTTCAGCACGTTGTGGGTTGGCTTTGAAAACACCCTTGAATGCCTTGGTATCCATTTCGATCCATTCAGGGAAACCGCGTTGCTCAGCAGCCGCAATAGCCGCCTTGATACGCAGTTGAGCCTTGGACTTTTCAGCCACTTCAACCACGTCACCTGGACGCACTTGATAGGAAGGAATGTTTACGCGCTTGCCATTTACCAACAGACCGTTATGACGAACCACCTGACGCGCTTCGGCACGTGATGCGCCAAAACCCATACGATACGTCACATTGTCCAGACGAGATTCAAGCAATTGCAACAACGCCTCGCCGGTAATACCGCGCGCGGCAGCTGCTCTCTTGTAGACCAAACGGAACTGACGCTCCAGTACGCCGTAAATACGACGAACCTTTTGCTTTTCACGCAATTGACCACCGTACTCCGACAAACGCGTATTGCGACGCTGTCCGTGCTGACCGGGTGGATAGGCACGACGCTCAACCGCACACTTGTCGGTAAAGCACTTCTCGCCCTTCAAAAATAGTTTTTCGCCTTCGCGACGGCACTTACGGCACTTTGCATCAAGATTTCTAGCCAAGATCAACTCCTAATATATTAGATACGACGCTTTTTCGGTGGACGGCAACCGTTATGCGGTACCGGCGTAATATCGGAAATGCTAGTGATCTTGAAACCAGCTGCATTTAATGCACGCACTGTAGACTCACGACCTGGACCTGGGCCCTTAATGCGCACTTCAATATTCTTAACACCACATTCAGCGGCAGATTTGCCAACAACTTCAGCAGCAACCTGAGCAGCGAAAGGTGTACTCTTACGCGATCCTTTAAAGCCATTCGCGCCACTTGTAGACCAGGCCAGCGCATTGCCCTGACGATCTGTAATGGTAACGATGGTGTTGTTAAAGGAAGCGTGAACGTGTGCAATACCTTCAACTACATTCTTTTTAACTTTTTTGCGCACTTTCGTGCTTGGCTTAGCCATAATTAAATCCTCTCGCGTTTAAGCAATTACTTCTTTGAGCCGGAAACAGCTTTACGCGGGCCTTTACGCGTGCGCGCATTGGTGCGTGTACGCTGACCGCGACATGGCAAACCACGACGATGACGTACACCGCGGTAGCAACCCAAATCCATCAGACGTTTGATGTTCATCGTCGTCTCGCGACGCAAATCGCCTTCAACGGTGAATTTAGCCACTTCTTCGCGCAATTTTTCTACTTCCGCGTCAGTCAGGTCTTTCATCTTCGCACTGGGTGTAACACCCGCTAATGCGCAAATAGCTTGTGAGCGAACTCGACCGATACCATAAATTGCTGTCAAAGCAATTACAGCGTGTTGATGGTTTGGGATATTTACCCCTGCAATACGTGCCATGCAGCTACCCTATCTTTAAAAAACGAAAATTATATCATCTAAAACCAAGGTGAAACAATTAACCTTGGCGTTGCTTGTGACGTGGCTCAGTGCAAATTACACGCACAACACGTTTACGAATAACGATCTTGCAATTACGGCAGATCTTTTTTACTGATGCTTGAACTCTCATTTGCTTCTCCTAACTCGTTAACTATTTGGCGCGGAACACTATTCGTGCTCTGCTCAGATCATATGGAGTCAACTCCACCGTCACCTTATCGCCAGGCAAAATGCGAATGTAGTGCATGCGCATCTTTCCCGAGATATGACCTAAAACAACATGACCATTTTCAAGTTTGATTCGGAAGGTTGCATTCGGCAACGATTCCTCTATCTCACCTTGCATCTGAATTACATCTTCTTTTGCCATTAGCGTGACAACCCACCTTTAAAATTAGCCTTTTTCAGCAAACTATCATACTGGTGCGTCATCAGATACGACTGGACTTGCGCCATAAAATCCATGGTTACAACGACCAGAATCAACAGCGAAGTGCCACCAAAATAAAACGGTACGTTCCACTTAACAACCAGGAACTCCGGTAACAGACAGACCAGCGTGACATATACAGCACCCACCAGAGTCAGACGCAACATGATCTTTTCGACATATCGCGCAGTCTGCTCGCCAGGGCGTATGCCCGGTAAAAATGCGCCGCTTTTCTTGAGATTATCAGCTGTTTCTTTTGGGCTAAACACCAAAGCCGTATAAAAGAAGCAGAAGAACAAAATCGCACCAGCATAAGCCATGACATAAATTGGCTGACCAGGGGACAACATCTGACTCACATCCTTGAGCCATCCCATACCCTCAGAATTGCCAAACCAGCCTGCAATCGTTGCCGGAAACAAAATCATGCTTGATGCAAAAATGGGAGGAATAACACCCGCCATATTCAGCTTCAAAGGCAAATGGGAACTTTGTCCGCCATAAACCTTGTTACCGACCTGACGCTTGGCATAATTCACCAATATCTTGCGCTGACCACGCTCAACAAAGACAACCAGGGCTGTCACAGCAATTGCACCGAAGAACAGAAACAACACCAATGGTATCGAAAAAGCGCCTGTACGTGCCAACTCAAGCGTGCTGCCAATCGCAGTAGGCAATCCCGCTGCAATACCTGCAAAAATGATCAGCGATATACCATTGCCCAATCCACGCTCGGTAATCTGCTCACCCAGCCACATCAGAAACATCGTTCCAGCCACCAAGGTAATCATGGTCGTCATCTGAAACATGGAACCGGGATGAAGAACCAGACCAGGCTGTGACTGTAACGCTATCGATATGCCAAACGACTGAAAGAAAGCCAGCCCTAACGTTCCGTAACGGGTGTATTGGGTTATTTTGCGACGACCCGCCTCGCCCTCTTTCTTCAGCTGCTCAAGATAAGGCACCGCAATAGCAGCCAATTGCATGATGATCGATGCAGAAATGTACGGCATGATACCCAAGGCAAAAAGCGAAAAACGCTCCAGCGCACCACCCGAGAACATGTTGAACATGCCCAGAATGCCATTCTTTTGCGTCTTGAATAATTCAGCGAGTACAACCGGATCAATGCCGGGTACAGGGATATATGCACCAATGCGGAACACTATCAACGCACCCAACAAAAACCAAAGTCGCTGGCTTAAATCGCCATATTTTGCCTTAGGTACATTTTTCGCAACTGTGCTCACAAATGACCTTCTTACTCTGCGATGCTGCCGCCAGCGGCTTCAATCGCTGCACGCGCGCCTTTGGTAACCAGCAATCCCTGCAATTTAACTACACGTGAAATATCGCCGCACAAAAATACTTTAGCGGACAGCGCGCCGGCCCTTACAAGACCAGCTTGCTTGAGAGCCAGCAGGTCAATACTGTCAACCGGCAATTTTTGCAGGTCGGACAGACGTACCTGAACGGTATCATCACGCGTCAACGAAACGAAACCACGTTTTGGCAATCGGCGCTGCAAAGGCATCTGACCGCCTTCAAAACCAACTTTATGAAAGCCGCCTGCACGGGACTTCTGCCCCTTGTGACCGCGACCACAAGTTTTCCCCAAACCCGAACCGATACCGCGACCGACACGGCGTTTCGCATGCTTGGCACCAGGCGCTGCTTGAATAGTATTAAGTTGCATAATTAGGCCTCGTATTTAACCAAGTAAAACACTTTGTTAATCATGCCACGAACACAAGGAGTGTCTTCAAGTTGCACGGTGTGATTGATACGACGCAGCCCCAAGCCGCGAATGGTATCGCGATGTGATTGTTTAGTACCAATCACGCTTTTGACCTGTGTTACTTTAATTGTTTTGGCTTGTGTCATTTCTTACCCCAGAATTTCATCAAGGTTCTTGCCGCGCTTGGCAGCAATCTCCGAAGGAGCATTCAAAGCTTTAAGACCGTTCAATGTTGCGCGCACCACGTTGTAAGGGTTGCTGGAACCGATACATTTGGCCGAAACATCACGCACACCTACCGCTTCGAATACCGCACGCATTGCGCCACCGGCGATAATTCCTGTACCCTCAACCGCAGGGCGCATCAGAACCTTGGCAGCCCCGTGCTTACCAACAACAGCATGATGCAATGTGCCATTTTTCAGATTCACATTGATCAGATTGCGGCGTGCTTCTTCCATTGCTTTTTGAACGGCAACAGGTACCTCTTTCGACTTACCCTTGCCCATCGAGATACGGCCATCACCATCACCGACAACAGCCAGCGCAGCAAATCCCATGATACGACCACCCTTAACCACCTTGGTGACACGATTCACAGCGATCATTTTTTCGATCATGCCATCATCGCGAGCTTGTTGTTGCATTTTTCCTTGCGGCTTAGCCATTGCTCAACTCCAATTAAAACTGCAGACCATGTTCACGCGCTGCTTCTGCCAACGCCTTTACACGACCGTGATAACGATTACCGGAACGATCGAAGGCAACTTGAGCAATTCCCACACTCTTAGCCTTCTCAGCGATACGCTGGCCCACAACAGCCGCGGCTGTCTTGTTTCCGCCATTTGCCAAATCCTTGCTTACATCAGCCTCAAGGCTTGATGCACTCGCAAGAATCTTTCCTCCGCAAGCAGAAATAATCTGCGCGTAGATATGCAAATTTGTACGGTGTATTGCCAGACGTACGGTTCTTTTTTCAGCAATGCGGGCACGGGTTTTGCGTGCTCTGCGCTGACGAGATGCTTTTTTATTCAACATATCCGCCTCAATTATTTCTTCTTGGTTTCTTTCATGATCACCACTTCATCGCTATAACGCACACCCTTGCCCTTATAAGGCTCAGGTTCACGGTATGCACGAATTTCAGCAGCAACCTGACCAACGCGTTGCTTGTCTGAACCCTTCAAAACCACTTCGGTTTGAGTAGGGGTTGTGACTTGAACGCCAGCCGGCATGGTGTAAGAAACCGGATGGGAAAAACCCAAAGTCAGATTAAGCACATCGCCCGCAGCCTGCGCACGATACCCCACCCCAACTAAAGACAACTTACGTTCAAATCCGATGCTGACGCCCTTGACCATATTTGCCAGCAGTGCACGCATCGTTCCAGACATGGCATTAGCCTGCTTGGAACCATTTGTAGAAGAAAATAGCAAGCTATCACCTTCAAGCACAACTTTAACATCTGCAGTCATAGGATGACTAAGGGAACCCAACGGGCCCTTGACCGAAACTTCATTTGCAGCCAGAGTGACTTCAACACCACTCGGCACAATGACAGGATTCTTGGCAACTCTAGACATTTCTACCTCACTACGCGACTACACAGAGCACTTCACCACCAATACCATTGGCGCGCGCTTTGCGGTCGGTCATCAAACCCTTCGAAGTGGAAACAATCGCAATACCCAGGCCGTTCATTACCTTGGGGATATCATTGTTACCTTTGTAAATACGCAATCCAGGACGACTGATGCGCTGAATTTTTTCGATAACAGGACGACCACTGTAATACTTCAAACCGATTTGCAAAGTAGCCTTACCTGGCTCCCCCTGCTCGATCTTGAAGCCATCTACATAGCCTTCTTCTTTCAAAACTTCAGCAATTGCGACCTTCAATTTTGAAGACGGCATAGATACGCTGGCTTTTTCAGCCATTTGCGCATTACGAATGCGCGTCAACATATCGGAGATTGGATCATTCATGCTCATAATTATTACTCCTACCAGCTAGCCTTAACGATCCCGGGAATCTCACCACGCATCGCAAATTCACGAACCTTGATGCGACCCAAACCAAATTTCCTAAACGTTCCGCGTGGGCGACCCGTCAAAGCACAGCGATTACGCAAACGCACTGGACTGGAATCCCGGGGCAACGCTTGAAGCTTAAGCCTTGCTGCTGCGCGATCTTCATCGCTCAGACTTATATTAGATATTGTCGCAAACAAGTCTGCGCGTTTTGCCGCATATTTCTTTACGGTATCGCGACGCTTTTGTTCACGGTTAATCAACGACATCTTAGCCATTAGCAATCCCTCATTTCTTTAATGGGAGTTTAAAAGCCAACAATAAAGCCCTGGCTTCCTCATCAGTCTTCGCGGAAGTTGTGATAGTAATATTCATACCACGCAGAGCATCGATTTTTTCATATTCAATCTCAGGAAAAATAATCTGCTCTTTCACGCCCATGTTGTAATTACCACGACCATCAAATGACTTACCTGAAATACCACGGAAATCACGGATACGTGGAATCGCGACAGAAATCAAACGGTCGAGAAAGTCATACATACGCTCTTTGCGCAATGTAACTTTACAACCAACCGGATAACCTTCACGAATCTTAAAACCGGCAATGGATTTTTTGGACATCGTAACGACAGGCTTTTGACCTGCGATCTTCTGCATATCACCCACCGCAAAATCCATAACCTTCTTGTCAGCAACCGCTTCACCCACACCCATATTCAAGGTGATCTTCTCGATGCGCGGCACTTCCATTACGGATTTGTAACCGAACTGCGCTATAAGATCACTGGTGATCTTATCTTTGTAAATCTCATACAAACGAGCCATGCCCTATACCCCTTAAGCGTCAACAACTTCGCCGTTGGATTTGAACACACGAACCTTGCGTCCATCTTCCAGCGTTTTAATACCGACTCGATCACCCTTACTCGTAGCGGCGTTATACAAAGCCACATTTGAGATATGAATTTTCGCTTCTTTTTCGACGATACCGCCAGATACACCCTTAACCGGATTTGGTTTCTGATGCTTTTTGACTTTATTAACACCGCCAACCAACAAATATTCACCGAGCACGCGCAACACATTGCCGCGATTACCCTTGTCTTTGCCAGCGATTACAATTACGTCATCGTTCTTTTTAATCTTACGCATGATTTTCCTCGAATCTACCTGTTAACGCTAAAGCACTTCAGGCGCAAGCGAAACGATCTTCATAAACTTTTCAGTACGCAGTTCACGAGTTACCGGCCCGAAGATACGAGTACCAATAGGCTCAAGCTTAGCATTCAGCAACACCGCAGCGTTGCCATCAAACTTCACCAGCGAACCATCAGAACGACGCACACCCTTAGCAGTACGAACTACGACCGCATTGTAGACTTCGCCCTTCTTTACACGGCCGCGCGGAGCTGCATCACGAATACTTACCTTGATAACATCACCAACGGAAGCATAACGACGCTTGGAACCGCCCAATACCTTGATGCACATAACCGAGCGCGCTCCAGTATTGTCAGCCACATCTAAAACAGACTGCATTTGTATCATTATTTAATCTCCAACTTTTTCCGCCAATAGCGGCCAGTTTTGGAACCCGTTCGGGTTAAGGTCGCCATCAGCGGCGATGAAACTAAGCCGCTTATTATATGCAAATTAAGAAAACTTGCAAGCTGAAATTACACACACTACAAAATAAACCTTATGCGGCCTTAACAACACGCCATGCTTTGGTTTTTGCAAGAGGACGACACTCTTCAATCGTGACTACATCGCCGGTATGACATTCATTCGCCTCATCATGCGCGTGATACTTCTTGGACACACGAATGATTTTACCCAGCAAAGGATGTTTTACTTTACGTTCGATCAAAACGGTTACCGTTTTGTCCATTTTGTCACTTGTGACAGTACCTGTCAGGGTACGTTTTACTGTAGTTTCGCTCATGACTGAACATCCTTCTGCTTCATTACGGTTTTGATCCGCGCAATATCACGACGAACCTTACGCATTTCACTGGTTTTGGTCATTTGTTGCGTCGCGACTTGCATACGCAGGCCGAATTGAGCCCTGGTCAAAGAGAGCAGATCTTGCTGCAATTCCGACACTGACTTGATCTTAAGTTCACTAGCCTTCATGATTATTCACCCACCTGTCTAACGACAAACATAGTCGCAAGTGGCAGCTTTGCAGATGCCAACTTAAACGCTTCACGCGCCAATATTTCAGATACACCATCCATCTCATACAACATCTTGCCTGGCTGAATCTCGGCGACGTAGTACTCAGGATTACCCTTACCGTTACCCATACGAACTTCCGCTGGTTTTTTCGAGATAGGCTTGTCCGGGAATACGCGTATCCAGATACGACCGCCACGCTTAATGTGGCGAGTCATTGCCCGACGTGCGGCTTCAATTTGGCGAGCAGTCAAACGACCGCGCGCAACCGATTTAAGACCAAATTCACCGAAACTAACCTTGTTGCCACGAGTAGCAATACCGGTATTACGGCCTTTTTGCTCCTTGCGGTATTTTCTTCTAGCTGGCTGTAGCATGCTTAGCTCCCGACTTTTTTACGCGTTTTTCTGCATCAGCAACAACTGGCGCAGCGACTTCCTGACCGATATCACCCTTATATACCCATACCTTGACACCGATGATGCCATAGGTTGTCTTAGCCTCGGAAGTGCCGTAGTCTATGTCGGCACGCAATGTATGCAATGGCACGCGACCTTCGCGATACCACTCGGTACGGGCGATTTCAATACCGTTCAAACGACCCCCGCTCATGATCTTGAAGCCCAGGGCACCCAGACGCATTGCATTTTGCATGGAGCGCTTCATCGCACGACGGAACATGATGCGTTTTTCCAATTGTGCGGTGATGTTATCTGCGATTAATTGAGCATCAATTTCAGGCTTGCGAACTTCTTCTATGGCCAGATCAACAGACTGAAGACCCATACGTTTGCGCAATTCAGCACGCAACAGTTCGATATCCTCGCCCTTTTTTCCGATAACCATACCCGGGCGAGCCGTGTAAATAGTTACTTTCGCACTTTTTGCGGGACGCTCGATGACGATCTTTGAAACCATCGCCGAAGCCAGCTTCTTTTTCAGAAATGCACGAACTTCAATGTCTTTAAGCAACATAGCAGAGAAATTGGCACTATTTGCATACCACTTGGAATCCCAGTTCTTACGAACGCTTAACCGGAAACCGGTTGGGTGAATTTTCTGTCCCATAATTTATCCTCAGGCTCCGACGCTAACAGTGATATGACAAGTCTGTTTTTCGATCTTGTTGCCCCGACCCTTCGCACGCGCCATGAAACGCTTGAGCGAAGATGCCTTGTCAACATAGATAACCTTAACCTTCAACTCATCGATGTCTGCGCCATCATTATGTTCTGCATTAGCGATTGCGGAATCAAGCGCCTTCTTGATGATTCCAGCGCCCTTTTTAGGGCTGAAATTCAAGATATTAAGCGCCTGCGCAACTGGTAAACCGCGAATCTGATCCGCAACCAAGCGAGCCTTTTGCGCGGAGAGGTGAATGTTTTTTGCAACTGCAGTAGTAGTCGTAGTCATCATGCCCCCTTATCTCTTGACTGCTTTTTTATCAGCAGCATGACCCTTGAAGGTGCGAGTCAGGGAAAATTCACCCAACTTATGACCAACCATATTTTCAGAAACGTACACAGGAATATGCTGCTTGCCATTGTGTACAGCAATCGTCAACCCGACGAACTCTGGCAACACCGTGGAACGGCGTGACCAGGTTTTAACCGGGCGTTTATCATTTGTTGCGCGAACTGTCTCAATCTTCTTGAGCAAATGCGCATCAACAAATGGACCTTTTTTAACGGAACGTGCCATGTTTACTTACCCCTTATGCCTTAAAGCGACGACGCACGATCATACCGTCAGTGCGCTTGTTGCGACGAGTACGGAAGCCCTTAGCCGGCACACCCCATGGGCTGACCGGATGACGACCCGCTGCGGTCTTACCTTCACCACCACCGTGCGGGTGATCGACCGGGTTCATGACCACACCGCGAACGGTTGGCCGAACACCGCGCCAGCGCATCGCACCCGCCTTGCCGATGGAACGCAGACTATGCTCGGAATTACCGACTTCGCCCAAGGTTGCTTTGCAATCAACGTGTACCTTGCGGATTTCTCCGGAGCGCAAACGCAGCTGAGCGTAACTTCCATCACGCGCCAGCAATTGCACGGAGGTACCAGCCGAACGTGCCAACTGAGCACCTTTACCTGGCAGCATCTCGATACAATGGATCGTAGAACCAACCGGAATATTACGCAGAGGCAGTGCATTGCCCGCGCGGATAGGTGCTTCCGAGCCGCTCATCAAAGCCGCGCCAGCTGAAATTCCTTTGGGTGCAATAATGTAGCGACGCTCACCGTCCACATACAACAGCAGCGCGATATTTGCGCTACGGTTAGGGTCGTATTCCAGACGTTCAACCGTGCAAGGAATACCATCCTTGCTGCGCTTGAAGTCAATCAGACGATAATGCTGTTTGTGTCCACCACCCATATGACGGGTAGTGATATGACCGTTGTTGTTACGGCCAGCAGTTTTTGTTTGCTTTTCCAGCAAGGATGCAACAGGTTTACCCTTATGCAATTCCTTATTAACAACGCGCAATACTGCACGTTGTCCTGGCGTTGTGGGTTTCAGTTTAACTAATGCCATGATAATTATCCCTGCTCGCTTACAGCGAAGTTAATTTCCTGACCGGAAGCCAAACAAACGTAGGCTTTCTTCCAGTTGTTGCGGCGGCCGATAAAACGACCCGTGCGCTTAACCTTGCCCTTAACGGATGCAACTTGCACGCTGTCGACCTTGACATTGAACATAAACTCAACTGCCGCCTTGATTTCCGGCTTGGTCGCATCGGTCGCTACGCGAAAGATAACTTGCTCATATTTGTCAGCAACGTAGGTTGCCTTTTCAGAGATTTGAGGCGCTATCAATACTTTCATCAAACGCTCTTGACCAAATGAATGTGTATTCATGCGAACATCTCCTCAATTTTAGCTACCGCACCGCGTGTCACAACGACACTTGGAAAACGAACCAAGCTAACAGGATCAGCCTGATAAGCCTCCAGAACCAGCACGTTGGGCAGATTACGTGAAGACAAGTACAGATTTTCATCCATATTGTCCGTGATAATCAAAACACGGCCGGAACCAAAACCCAAACCATTGATTTTCTGTGCCAGAAGCTTGGTTTTTGGAGAATCTACAGTCAGATCATCGATTACAACCAGACGATTCTCAGCGACCAGCTTGGACAGAATCGCAGCAAAACCTGCGCGATACATCTTGCGGTTGACCTTTTGAGTGTAATTTTCTTCGCCTGTATTCGGGAAAATCTTACCACCACCACGCCACAACGGGCTGGACGCCATACCTGCACGAGCACGACCGGTACCCTTTTGCGCAAACGGCTTGCGGGTACTCTTGGCAATCTCGCAGCGGCTTTTTTGCTTGCTGTTACCAGCACGGGCATTCGCCTGATAGGCCGTTACCAGCTGATGAACCAGATCCTCGTTGTATGCGCGACCGAATACCTCATCAGAAGCATTCAAATTCGAGGCTGACTGACCCTGATTATTGATGACTTTAAGTTCCATTTACGCACCTACCTTTACTGCGGGGCGCACAATGATGCTGCTGTTAGTGCAGCCGGGAACGGCGCCCTTAACCAACAGCAATTGACGAGCAACGTCAACACGTACGATTTGCAGATTTTGAACTGTACGCTGAACGTCACCGAGATGACCTGTCATGCGCTTACCCGGAAATACACGCCCCGGATCCTGCGCCATACCGATAGAACCCGGTACGTTATGAGACTTGGAGTTACCGTGAGATGCACGACCGGATTTAAAATGGTGGCGCTTGATCGTACCGGCATAACCTTTACCCTTGGTGGTGCCGGTTACGTCGACGAGCTGACCTACCTGAAATATCTCAACACTGACTGTAGAGCCCAGCTGGAGATTGCTCAATTGGTCTGGTGAAACAGTAAATTCTTTCAATTTACTCCCGGCTTCAACACCCGCCTTGGCATAATGCCCGGCTGCAGCGCTGGTCACGCGGCTTGCACGACGTACACCGTGCGCTAATTGCACAGCAGTATATCCATCGCTAGCTACGGATTTAACCTGAGTAACACGATTATTGGACACTTCCAGCACAGTTACCGGCAACGATGAACCGTCTTCAGTAAAAACGCGGGTCATGCCAATCTTGCGACCGACAAGTCCTAGACTCATTTCAATTTCCTCTTGTTAAGGGGCCAACTACAATTGGTTAGCCGATTATTTTTACAGCCGATTACAACAACTATTGCAACTTGATTTCGACATCCACGCCGGCTGGCAAATCAAGCTTCATCAATGCGTCAACCGTCTTGTCTGTTGGATCAACAATATCCATCAAACGAAGGTGGGTACGAATTTCAAACTGGTCACGCGATGTCTTGTTCACATGAGGTGAACGCAAAACGTCAAAACGCTCAATCTTGGTAGGCAGCGGCACCGGGCCATTTACAACTGCGCCAGTGCGCTTTGCTGTTTCAACGATGCGGGCAGCGGATTGATCTATCAAACGATAATCAAACGCTTTAAGGCGGATGCGAATTTTTTGACTTTGCATAATTTTCTCTTGCTTATTGCGGCAATGCCGCTAATTAAAGAACAAACTCACTTGAGCACATTCAAGTGAGGGCGCGCATTGTATGCGGAGTCAACCGAACATGCAAGCTAATACCGTGAAAGGTGAAACGTGAACTGTGAAACGCAAACAACATCGCTACGTTTCACATTTCACTTTTCACGTTTCAGATTTTTACTCGATTACTTTTGCAACCACGCCCGCACCAACGGTACGGCCACCTTCGCGAATCGCGAAACGCAGACCTTCTTCCATGGCGATCGGGTTGATCAGGCTCACGGTGATGCTGACGTTGTCGCCTGGCATAACCATTTCTGTGCCTGCCGGTAATTCAACCGCGCCAGTCACGTCAGTGGTACGGAAGTAGAACTGAGGACGATAGCCCTGGAAGAATGGAGTATGACGACCGCCTTCATCCTTGCCCAATACGTAGATTTCCGCAGTGAACTTGGTGTGAGGCTTGATTGAACCCGGCTTGCACAATACCTGGCCGCGCTCAACTTCTTCACGCTTGGTGCCGCGCAGCAGTACGCCCACGTTGTCGCCAGCCTGACCTTGATCGAGCAGCTTGCGGAACATTTCCACGCCGGTACAAGTTGTCTTCAAAGTAGGCTTGATACCCACGATTTCGATTTCTTCGCCGACTTTAACGATACCGCGTTCGATACGGCCGGTTACAACCGTGCCGCGACCGGAGATCGAGAATACGTCTTCAACAGGCATCAGGAATGCGCCGTCAATGGCACGTTCCGGGGTAGGAATGTAGGAATCCAGTGCATCGGCCAGACGCAGAATCGCAGGTTCGCCGATTTCAGATTGATCACCCTTGATGGCCAGCATCGCTGAACCCTTGATGATAGGCACATCATCACCAGGAAAATCGTACTTGGACAGCAATTCGCGAACTTCCATTTCAACCAGCTCGAGCAACTCTTCGTCGTCGACCATGTCGCACTTGTTCAGGAACACAACGATG